>CAJXVJ010000030.1 GCA_913061105.1 uncultured Alcanivoracaceae bacterium
CTACACAGAGTAGATCGTCGGCAGCGTCAGATGTGTATAAGAGACAGGGCATTATTTACTCAAAAAGAATTCAGTGATTTCCTAAGCCTAGAGTCGGACTTGGCTAGATAATTCAAAACATAAAAATTAAACTTTAAAATAGAGGTAATTATGAAAACAGCAGCAGAACTCCAAAAAGATTGGGCAACAAATCCAAGGTGGAAAGGCATTACTCGAACTTATAGTCCAGAGGAAGTCATTAACCTTCGTGGCAGTATTGACATTAAGCATTCAATTGCGGAACACGGTGCCAAAAAACTCTGGGATTATATGCAAAAAGAAGATTATGTAAATGCATTAGGTGCATTAACTGGGAACCAAGCTATGCAACAAGTTAAAGCCGGTTTAAAAGCCATTTACTTATCTGGTTGGCAAGTTGCAGCTGATGCGAATGTTGCTGGTCAAATGTATCCTGATCAATCACTGTATCCG
This sequence comes from uncultured Alcanivoracaceae bacterium, assembly GCA_913061105.1. GTDB lineage: Bacteria > Pseudomonadota > Gammaproteobacteria > Xanthomonadales > Marinicellaceae > NORP309. Next base: position 472 of record CAJXVJ010000030.1, read on the forward strand.
GCAAATTCAGTACCGTTAGTTGTGAAACGCATTAACCAAACACTACAAAGAGCTGACCAAATTCATACATCTGAAGGCGATGACAGTGTCGACTGGTTTCAACCCATTATTGCTGATGCTGAAGCGGGTTTTGGTGGGCCATTAAATGCATTTGAACTCATGAAAGGCATGATTGAGGCAGGTGCAGCAGGTGTCCATTTCGAAGATCAATTGGCTTCAGAGAAAAAATGTGGCCATTTAGGAGGTAAAGTATTGGTTCCAACCAGCCATTTCTTGCGCTCATTAACAGCGGCGCGTTTGGCTGCAGATGTGATGGATGTTCCTTCATTTATTATTGCCAGAACCGATGCTGAAGCTGCCACATTAATCACCAGTGATGTAGATGAAGTGGACAGACCTTTTATAACGGGTGAACGAACCCCTGAAGGTTTTTACCACATTAAAAATGGTTTAGACACTGCTATTGCACGGGCAAAATCATACGCACCTTATGCCGATTTATTGTGGTGTGAAACTTCGACTCCAGATTTGGCACATGCTAAAAAATTTGCAGAAGAAGTTCGCAAAGATCATCCTGATCAATTATTGGCGTATAACTGTTCGCCTTCTTTCAATTGGAAAGCTAAATTAGACGATTTGACCATTGCTAAATTTCAAAGAGAGTTGGGCGCCATGGGTTATAAATTTCAATTCATTACATTGGCAGGTTTCCATAGTTTGAATCATGGCATGTTTGAATTGGCCAGTGCTTACAAACAAACGGGCATGACTGCTTATTCTGCCTTACAAGAAGCCGAATTTAGCGCCGCTCAACGTGGATTTACCGCGGTTAAACACCAAAGAGAAGTTGGAACAGGGTATTTTGATTCTGTGTCCAATGTTATTTCAGGTGGTTTAAGTTCAACCACTGCATTAAGTGGCTCAACTGAAGAAGCGCAATTTGGTTAATTAAATTTTAATCCCGCTAAAATTTAAAAGGCAACCTTCAATTGGAGGTTGCCTTTTTAGTTAAATCAATCCTTCATCTTTACAAAACTGTGCAAATGATTGAGATAATAATGCGGGATCAACATCAGGTGACAGGGCTACTCTGGCTATATAATCTTTATCGTCTTCTTTAGTTGTGCCTTGGGTTGAAGTTGCTGGTATGGTCCAGTAACTGCCTTTAAGCTGACCATAACTCACACAGTTTTTGCAATCTTTTGGGTGGGCATTTATCATAAAATCTATGAGATTGATATTCAGTTGAATTTGGCGTTCGTTACGCTCTTGAATAGTCTCACCAACAGTTGGTAAATCTAATGAAAAAACTGAAGGCATAAAACCCTGTTGTGCAATTTCATCAGTAACATAATATATTTTTGCTTGTGGTAACAGTGCTTGAATAGATTTAACCAGGTCACGTGTATTTTTATAGGCTTGAACAATACGCTGTGGCATTGAAGGCATGTTTTGCGCCAATGTGTTTAATTGATCACTATTGGCCATGTTATCTGACAAGATCAAATGACTTGATATTATCTCTAATAAATCGATAGCTACATTGTTGACAGCACAATACCCTGCGATGCATCTACCACCACTGGGAAATTTAGAACCGCTAGCAAATGAAACTGTTTTTACAGTATTTAATTCGCTTTCTTGGTGTAATAATTTAACATTAGGACAAAAAGTTTGATCCACCATAAAAAATGGTTCAACAGCCAATTGATTACTCTTTGTGAATCTTTTCTCAGTTAAGACTTGTCCCAGTTTTAACATATTTGGCACTTCCACTCTGGGATTGGTTGGTATTTCTGCCAAAACGATAGGAACGCCATCAATGTCTGCTACATGATTGAGCGCTTCATCTAAGCTTTTAACCAAGTCTTGGCCTCCATCTACCAATAAATCAACTATTCCAACACTGGGAATTAAATCAGCAATGCGTCGTGATTGATCATTGGTACCCCCATAACAATTGGGAGGTAAAATTATTTTGATGACTTTGTTAGGGTGTTGTTTTATCGCATTTTCAATAAATCCCATCAATATGGCGTATTGAATAGACAGTCCACTTGAGGCAATCAATGGTTTTTGTGTACTGCCTGTGTTTTCTTGTATACATTCTTCTACAATTAGTTTATCTTTTGAAGAATTTACATCAACATTAATGACCTCATTAGAAACAATTTCATTTAATAAGTTTAAACAGTTATTTGGAGTCATGGCAATGGTTTCACGCCTTCTTACATGTTGGACATCACTGATTATGTTATTGATTTTTGTGTTATGAATGACCATTGCACAGCCATATCTGGGATGGCTATTGATGGTAATATCACTGTTTGCTGTGGATTGAAAGTCTGTTTTAAAATCATCTTGGGTTACAAAAACAGTCATACCATCAGTGTGTTGTGGTATTGCTGAGGCACCATTAATTTTGTTGAGTTTGAACTGATACCCGTAAATTTCTTCTAACCTTGATTCATCAATTAATGGAGAGCCATCGCAATCATAGTAAATGTAAGTGTTTTGACCACTCAATGAATTCTTTCTTAATAAGGATAAAATTGGCATGGTTTTAGAGGCAAAAGTGATGACTTGATCATCTGATACATGATTAATTTCAGCCAATAGCCACTCAAGTAAACTTGAGAGCTGATGACCTAATCTAATATAATCATAGGCAGTGGGCAATTGTTCAAGTGTGTTTGAAGAATAGTCACCAGATAAAAGCAATTTTTTCAATTCGTCTAGAAATTCAGATTTGGCCTGAGGTTCATTATAAATATCTAACCGGTGCGTGGTTAGTTCTACCCAGCTTTTTGGTATGATTTTAATTAACTTTCTTATGGATTCAAAAATAGGTTCTATGGTCTTCAATATTATTTCTCAAGTTCACTAGTTATATTTAATGGCAGTATTGTAACTGTTTTTTTAAGTGCATAAAACAATCAAAGATTAATTTAGTATTAACTGTGGTAATTGGCAAGTGTAGTAATAAGAAAAAGCATCTGATTATAAGAGATGCATATTATCGTTATAATTCAGAATTTTAATTAGAAATACGCCCTATACTGTCTTCCGTTAAACTGCCCAAGTATAAATAATTCTCAGTTTCTTTTGCTGTGGTTATGTTCTTAAAGCCTAATTGTGAGTTTTGTAAATTGTGTTTTACATTTCCTTGGCCATCAATGGCAATAATATGTGCATAAGGATCTTGTTCAGGGTGATAAATTGGCAATAATCTTGTTGCTATTTTTCTTAAAAAAGGATAATTGGATAGGTTGTCTAAGTCTTTATTTCTGGGTTTAATTAAGGAAATCCAGAACTGATTATTTAAGCCAGTGGTGATATTGTCAGGAAAACCTGGTAGGTTATTCAGAATGGTTTCAACAGTGCCTTGTAAATCACTATGAATCCAATATTTTAATACTTGATAATTGCCCATATCATTGACCAAGACATAGCTTTGATCATGCGCTAAAGTGACACCATTGGCAAAGTTCAATCCAGCAATTAAGGTTTCAGTTTTTTGAGTTGATGGATCATAACGCAACAATCGACCGTGTCCACCGTGTTCAAGAACATCAAATTCGCTGGCTTTTAAAACATCTTGGTAATCTTTTGGTTTAAATTTTGAAGAAGCATCGGAAAAGTAGATTAAACCATTATCTGCCACATCAACATCATCAGTAAAACCAAACTCTATCCCATCTGCGCTAATGGTTAAAACAGAAACTTCAGCTTGTGGTGAGATAGACAGTAGTCCATTGTAAGCATCTGCAACAATTAAATTGCCATGAGGATCAAAATCTATGCCTAAAGGACGCCCGTTAGTTTCAGCCCACAGTTCAGGGTTCTGTCCAATTGCATCTATTCGTACAATACCTTCTTGGGTTGATGAATAGATTCTTCCTGATTGATCAAAAGCAATGTCTTCGGGCCCGGTATACCCTTGCAAAGAAAGTATTTCTAAATGTCTTAAGTCATCATTTTTTTGAAAAGATCCAGTATAACCCTGATCAATTGGAGCTTGCCAATCAATAGGTTCAACATCAACTGGCCATAGGCAAAGATAAAGGAATATTAAAGTGAATAGGGCGAGAATAATTTTTAGCTTCATTGTGATTTAATAAGTTTTATACCCCAGTGATAAGGGCCTAGATTTTTTTCGTCTTGTTCTTGAAAATTGAGCCCTGTAATGGCATCTCTTAGCATAATTACATCAGGCCTTGTTTGTATTTTGGGACCTCTGGGTGTAGGAATGTCTTTTCGCCAGTGGAGTATAGCGATAGTCCCATTTGGTTTGAGTATGCGGTATGCTTCTTTAAGTAAACTTTGTTTGTCTTCACAGTGAAGAATATTGAAGAGTAAGACAAAATCAACTGATTCAGAACCTAGTCCAGTTCCATCAGCCATAACATCGCGTAACTGATGTTGAATATTATTAAGCTCAGTTTTTTGAACTTTTGAACCTATATTTTCGATCATTTCAGCTTCAATATCGTAGACAATGAGTGAATTTTTAGGGCTTAAATTAGCAATAGGGATGGTGAATGTCCCATAACCACAACCCACTTCAACAATTTTTGATCCCTTTGGAATTGATAACCATTCAATAATTTCTGTAACATCAAACAAACTGTTCCAATAGCTTTCATCAGGCATGCCGCTGTCTTCAATTTTCATTACGAATTATGCAAAGGTCTCTAAAAATTACTTAAATAAATCATTCAAATAAGCAGCCAACCGTATGCCACCCATTTGTAATTGTTGTCTGATTATGGGCATGGCTTTGTATTGATAATTAAAAAACAGTCTTTCCTCTTCAGGATAAAGTCCCAAGCGTAAATTGTGGCTTTCTGCGATCCAGATTTTTGGATCTGTTTGACTCCATGCTTTAACTTGTTTTTTATTGATCTTGCGATTGAGTCGGTAAGTCCATTCACTATATGATAGCTTTTGATTTTCGATTAAGTGCTCATCCCATACTCGGTGAAGGTTTGTTTCTTCATTAAAGAATGTGACTTTTATGGTGTTCCCACCTTGGTCAATATCTGTACCAGAATGAAAAGGTTGGTGCAAATCCCCAATGATATGAACGATAAATCTCAAAGCTATTTGCTTTGTTTCAAGGCTTGTTTCTTTAGACTTTAATTGCTTTGAAAACATTTCCAATGCTGTAACTGCATCACCTTCTGGTGGTGCTTTTTCATACACTTTGCCTTCATGGACATTAACATAATGCCATGGACTGGCAGTTTTTTTCCAAAACTCACTGGGATTAGAACGTTGCTCATCAGCAAAAGTTGACGCTTCTGCCAAGTCTTCATTGACCAATAATTTGTTGATAGTTCTTTTGGCTTTTCTTGTTAAATGTTTTTCTGCAATGGCACCGATCACACGGTGACCAGTTTGTCCAAAACTGTAGGCTTGAGAGCTTAGCGAAAGTAACAGTGCAGCAAAGATTGTAAGTTTCATATTTTATTTTTAAATTAGATAACTCCATTATAAGTAAAAACAATGAAATTGTATAATTGAATAAAAGCCACAGTATTATTTCGTTACTTTTGGGAGTATTTTTATTTGAGATTTATGTTATATAATTATGATATACCGATATTAGTAGAGGTGTATACAAAGCATATGACAATATTTAATGTCTCAGATAAATACCGTGATGAAATTAAAAAAGAGACAATTCGTGCTATATTTATATTCAGTACTATTTTGCTGTTTTTACCACTTGTTTTTATCATGGATTATTGGTAGTTAAGCATTACAGTTGGAATGATAGCAGTTCCTTTCTGGGGAAAATTTCGATGGAATATTTATGAACAAGAACTAATTAATCTGAATAATCACAGTTTACTACTATCAGAAGACTCATTGGTGTTCCAATACAAAAACATGAATTTAGAAATGGACATTTCAAGTCTTGAATCACTTGATATTAATATTAAAAAAGACCAAATCATCTCAATTAAAATATCATTGCTTGATGGTTCGAATTGCTTATTATCGAACTATAAAACATGAATGATTTAGAGAAAAAACTCACCAAAAAAGTACCTCATCATAAGATTAGACACCACCGTTGGTTTCACAAAATTTAATCACAAAAGCTTAAATGTTGATAATAATCAAAAATCGCAAGCCAAGAGGAGTAGCTTGCGATTTATTTTGTGCTCTTTTTTAAAGCGTTACAAGAGTTGAGCAAAACTCATTAATATTAAAATAATTTATGATTCGTCTTTCACATTATCCATGTCGTACCATGGTGTAGGGTTAATTGGGCACCTGAATCTAAAACCATCTGATGTAATGGTTACTTTTGAAACACGTGTTTCATTTGGTTCAAGTGGAAACATATCTAATTGTATTCAGCTTTACAACAAAAAAACCGTTTAACTGAACGGCTTTTTTCTCAATTGATGAAGTTTATTAATACTACTTTGGAACATCATCAGCATATATACAACTACCTGGTCTATGAGCAACATTAGAAATATTTGTAGTACACTCCCAAATTAAACTGCCTTCTGATTCATGCGGTGTTTGTGTGATAGTTCTATTAGAAATAGCTGAATCTGGACCACCAATGATACAAGTAATAACTCCTGGAGAGCTAACTGTTACACTTTTTACATTTTTCCCAGAAATGGCATCTGGCTCTACAAGAAAAGCAGTTGCATTACTATTTATTGATGATAAATTATTAGTTGCAACCCAACGTTCTGATACTGCTAATTTAGCACCATTCATAAAAGCTAAACACTGACCTGCATTTGCACGCAAAGTATAGTCTCTATAAGCTGGAACGGCATATGCCGCAACAATTCCAATCATGGCAACTACAAACATTCCACCTGAACCAGAAATGCTCTCTAGAACACTGTACTCATATGAAACCTTTAGTGACAGATGATTAGGTGCTGAATTTAATGACATGCCAAAACGGCCTTTTTGAGGTAAGCTAAGGTCTTGAGCAGTGGGGAAGTTAAACAGGTCCACATCAGATTTTGCTAATGTACCAATGAATGACAATATCTCAAGATAAGTGTGATAAGCATTGCGACTGACATATTCTGATTCGGTTGCCCAAGCCATCAAAGCATGATCCCAGTCTAACTGTAAATCATTTTTTAAGAATGTTTTTAAACTGTATTTGTTATTCGAATTAACCCGATCTGCCAGTACTTGAGGAACTGATGCCCATACAAAATAACCATTTTCTTGCATTGAATAAAACTTTTGTTTGCCATAGAAAATTTCACTCATTTGATCTATGTCTTCTCCTTTAGGCATAAAATCTTTCATCAAATTTAACATTGAAAAAGATGTCTGATCAATAGAAACTCCAGATAAAGATTTGGAAAGAGTTTGCCCATCAAATTTTGTGTTAAAAACATCAAAAACTTTTTCATTTAATTTCTTATCCTTAATTTTTTGAGCAAACCACAGCCCAGAATCATCCTTAACAATCATTATTTGTTGGCCATATGCCCTTAAAAAATCAGCTATGTTCATACCCAAGTATTCATTAACTTTGGCAATTCCCGATTGGATTTCTGAATCAGCTTTACTTATATCTGGATTTAGAACTTTAATGAAGTCATAAGCTTGAGATATTTGTTCAACTGTAGGAAGACTCAATACAAAAGCAAAGTCAGGTTTGCCAGCGGTTTGGATATCAAATTCTTCATCTACTCTTGGCATAAATTTTCTAAAACCAGTATCGGGCATTTGGATATGAAATATTAATTCTCCTTTGCCACTGTGATGTGCTGTTCCATACCAAATGAATTCCATATCAGACAATCCCATTTGCTCCATCATTTCTTTTTGAGGTGGAGGTATCATGGCTTGGTTTTGTTGATAAATGGCTTTGACATTGACCCAAGCTTGTTGGTTTTTACCCGATTGGTCCACAGAATCTTCAAACGCCATGATATGACTCAAAGAGGTGTGAGCTTGAGTTTGATCTAATAAACCGTTTAATACTTTATCAGTGGCAGTAGGTCCAGTTAATATAGCCAGTCTTCCTGTAGATAAATCATAATCTAAATGGACTGGCATCATTTGTGCAATCAACGTGGCTCTGCCATCATCTGACAATGGTTCTAGTACACGAACCATATTTTGTGATTCGGTCACTAACGAATCAAGTAATGCGGTAAGGTCAGCATGACTGAAATCTTTTAAAGTTGTGCCAATTAGGAAATTGGGAATCATAGAATCATCAACAGCATTTGTTACTGCCATTTCAAGTGGGGTATCAATACTTTTAACCAAAAGCTTAAAGTGCGTTTTGTAAGCTTCAGGGATTTTAGCAATATAAGTATCAACTAAAGCATTTTGTAATTTTTCAATTTCAGCTTTATTGTTTGTGTGACTCAGTGCCGGATAGAGTGAATCGGCATTGCCTTCAAAAAACATATTCCAAATAGTAGGGACACGGAAATAGGCCAGGGTTTTTTCAGGTAGTTTGTTTCTTAACCAGGAAGCATTTTCAACTTTTATGCTTGTTTTGATTGCTGCGGTTTGATTGGATTGTTTTTGATCACAACCTGTTAATACTACCAAAGCCATGAAGACAGTGGTCAGTGCTATTCTTTTTATCATGTCAATTCCTAAGATATTTTGTGAGTTTTAAAGGAACATTATCCTTGATAGAGAATTTAAACTCAAGAATTGTTGAAGCCTAATAAATATTCTGTATTATTATTGATCAATAATTAGCACATAGAACAATATACAAGCACCTGTTTTAACTATGCGATAGTTAAACAGGCGCTTGAATTTTTAGATTCAATTAAAAATCAGTAGGCGGTGATGGCGCTTTTATTGACTTTCTTGGGTTTTCATCTAACTCTTTTAACAATTCTTTCACTGCGCGTTCTAAGCTGGGATCATGTCCTGCTGCAACAAGATCTGGACGGTCAATGACTTCAATATCAGGTGACACTCCTTCGTTTTCTACTTCCCAGCTACCATCGGTGTCCATAAAACGGAAAGTTGATGCTAACAATAACCCACCATCAGCCAAAGATGGGTTGCCGCTTATTCCAATTAAACCACCCCAAGTTCGGGTGCCTATAATTTTACCTAATCCCAATTTCCTGAAATAAAAGGGTAAGGCATCACCACCTGAACTAGACATGCCATTGATTAACATGGCTTTTGGTCCATCGTGCGCAATCAATGGTTGAGCATTGGGTTCTTGTCCTCTTCTTTTCCAATAATTCAATGTTTTTCTTGATAGCAATTCAATCATCCTATCTGGGATAAAACCACCTCCGTTATAACGATCATCAACGATTAAAGCATCCTTGGTAATTTGTGGCAAAAAATTCTTATGTAGTTCCTTGTTTCCTTCTTGAGCAGTATTGGGTAAATGGATATAACCAATTCTTCCTCCAGAAAGTTCATCTACCATTTTCATGCGTTGATTGACCCATTCTAGGTACCTTAATTGAGATTCAGAAGTGATGGGTTTGACATGAACTAAACGGGCTCCACTTGTATTGGCAGTTTTATTTAATTTAATTTCAATGGTTCTGCCAGCGGTATGTTCTAATAATGAATAAATATTTTGTGTATTTTTGGTTGAAATATTATTAATAGAAATCACATATTCGCCCACTTTGGCATTTACATTAGGTTCTGTTAATGGTGACCTTCTGGCTGGTGTCCAGTTTTCACCGGCAAAGATTTTATCAATTTTGAAATATCCAGATTTGTCTTTACTAAATTCGGCTCCCAGCAATCCATTTTGGTTTCTTTTAACCGATGGTTGGTCTCCTGCATTGACGTAAATGTGCCCTGCATTGAGTTCACCAGCAATTTCTCCAAAGATATAATCAAGATCGGTTCTGTGTGTGGCTTCATTAACCCATGGTTGGTATTTTTCACGCACATTGTTCCAATCATTGCCATGTGTGTTTGGATCATAAAACCAATCTCTTAGAATCCTCCATCCATCAACATAGAGTTGTTGCCATTCAGTTTTCGGATCAATTTTAGCAGTTAGATTATCAAAATTTAATTTTGACTCATTAAATTTCTGGTCTTTTTTAGGCTCAATAATAGCGAAATTATTGCCTTTTCTGACTAACATTTTTTTACCATTTTTTGAAAGTTGGTAATCATTGGCTCCTTTAACTAAAGTTTCAGGTTTTTTGTTTTCAGTCAAACTTATTTTTTGGAGTGCATTTCCATTACCTGCTTTAATGACAAAGACAGCATTGTCAGTGGCAGATAATTGATAATAATTGCCTGAAGGAGCTGATAAGGCAACCACCCTATTTTCAAAACCATTTACTTCAATGTTTACATTAACTTGTTTCTTTTCATCTTTTTCTTCGGCTTTTTTATCTTTTTTTGTATCTGACAACACTTCAACTTCATCACTTTCAAAAGGGTACAAACTTGGCGCTTTAGTATTGAGCTGAACAGCATATAATCTGGTCGCATCGTTATACAAGTAGTTGAACTCATAACTGCTGAAGGCTAAGTTATAATCTCGGTCGGACAAAAAGAACAAATAATTTCCTTTTCTACCAAACACAGGAGAGGTGTCATTACTGGTTTTATGGGTCAATTGTAGTGGTTTTGAATTCTTTAGATCATAGACCCAAATTGAAGAAAAACCATTGTCTTCAACTTTGGTATAAGCAATCCATTGGCTATCAGGTGACCAAGAGTAATCCTGAATATCATTGCGATTAGATTGATCTAATTGAGTGACTTTCCCATCTTTTACATTCACAGTCCATAAAATATGATTGATATCTGAATAGACTAACTTTTTACTGTCATCAGACCATACTGGCGCGAACCGCCAAACAGATCCATCTTGAGTTAACCTCTTTTCTTTGTTGGTCTGATTTGCGCTTCTGATATATACTTCATACTCACCAGATTTATCACTTAAATAGGCGATATTTTTTCCATTTGGTGACCAACTCACATCAATTTCTCTTGCTTTTGGTGTCATGGATATGTTTCTGATTTCGCCTTTTTTTGCAGGTACCGTAAATATTTCTCCACGTGCCCCAATAACCACTCTTTTGCCATCTGCAGAGATTGACATGGATTCGATGTGGTCTTTTAGGTCTTTTTGTTCTGCAATAAGAGCTCTTGGATTGCCAACAATATTAATTTTCAGTTGTTCTGATTTTTCTGTTTTAGTATCAAATCTCCACAAGTAACCATCATTTTCATAAACAATGGCTTCAGGTCCGGCTGATGCCCAGAGGGAGTCATGATTACTGTGGTCGGTCAATTTTTGCGGTGCTGCGCCTTTCTGATACTTGTATAAATTTATGGTGTAATCTCTGTCACTTAAAAAATAGATTTCATCTCCAACCCAAGTTGGTTGATAATCTGTTCCTGCATGAGTCGTCAAGCGTTCGCTAGAGTCATTTTCTAAATCATATACCCAAACATCTTGAGCCCTTCCACCACGGTATCTTTTCCATGTTCTGAATTCACGATCAATGGGAGTGTATACAAATTTATTGCCATCTGGAGAAAGCATACCGCCGCCTGTTTCAGGTACGGCTAATGGTTGTTCCATGCCACCGTCCACAGGAATCATGTAGGGTTGACCCATTCTGATTCCCCATGGTAAACGATTGGCTCTCACCAAAACGTTGGAATCATCTGCTGACCAATCTAATATTCTGTAATCATAACCACCACGGGGAGGCATGGGTCCAACATCGTTATACCAGGTGAGTTGTTTTAAGTCACTGCCATCTAGATTCATTATGTAGACTTGTCTTGAGCCCGTATATTCTGCTGAAAAGGCTATTTTATCACCTGCATGGTTAAATTTTGGAAACACTTCAAATCCGATATCTGATGTCAGTCTTGTTGCACTACCACTTTGTGTATCAGCAATATAAATATCACCTGCATAAACAAAAGTCACTTTGTCTTTGTGAATATCGGCATAACGCAATAACCGAACATTATCTCTAGCGAATAATACTGAGGTAAATAATACTGATAGTAGGATGAGTTTGATTTTAAGAATTTTCATACTGAAAAGAGCCCCGTCATGGAATAGTTATTAGGCAGAGATGATAACAGAACTATTTCTCTACTTACAATCATTTATAAAACTAAAAAGATTTCAGTTGTAGTTGTATTTTTCTTGAAGAGGTTTAATCGTGTAACTCGTGATGTGGATTTTAAGTGCTATTGAGCTGAGTTATAATGGGTTCTTAAATTTCTGGTATAGTCTTTGGGGTCGAGATTATTGACATTTACTGGAAATACTTTTTTATAAGCGGCTTTAATTGCAACTGCTTCAAATATGCCCTTGGGACTAGAATCCAATACTTCAACATCAACTACCTTGCCAGCTTTACTGATAAACAGTTTTAATAACACCCATCCATTTATGTTGTTTTTATAGGCTTCATAGGGATATAAGTTTTTTATTATATTAGATTCTAGGTTGATTTTTCCAATGGATGGTGCGATATCACTAGTTAAATCAATAGGAATGTTTGGATTAATTTCGTTCCTTTTAAGCTGCTCTTGTGGTTTGTTTTGTTGATCATTAATATCAGAAAACTGTTGAGTTTCCATGGTTTTTTGGAAATTTGGTTTTTTTGGGCTCTTATTAAGAGAATTTTTGCTAGGCTGAGGCTCAGAGTTTTTTTTTGGCTCAGCTTTAAAATAAACAACATCATGACTATCATCAATCTCGATTAGGTCATTATCCTGAGGCATCATCGTAATATAAGCCATACCCAGATATATATAAAACACGATACAAATTGTAGTAATTAAAATTAAAATGTGTTTCATATGTTCATGTTTCAAAAATTTAATATAGCTAGGTTATTATGTGATAGCATTATGGAAGGTTTATAAGAAAATCATTGTAAATATCCAACCTTCTTTCATTGGTGTTATTTATTATAACAAGATAATACATAACAACCATTTAAACAGTTGATTTTTATTCGATTCTATATCACTATATTAACCAGTGGATATGTGTAGTTCAAAAGGGGATTCTAAAAGGACTGCTTGGAATTTATTTCAAGTTTGTTTCTTTAACTTGTCAGTTTTTATTGGACTATCTACTTCAGTGGCAAATGGCATAGAAACCACACGGTTTAAACAGTTACCAGGAGATGAAAACCTGGCTTCAAGATACGTCAATCACATTATCCAACGACATGATGGGTTTATATGGATTGCTACTGCAGAAGGGATTAGTCGGTTTGATGGTAGAAACTTTATCAATCACAAATCATTTCCTGATAATCCTAACAGTCTACCTAATCAATGGGTCAATTATTTATTAGAAGACAACAAAAATCAATTGTGGGTGGCCACTTCAATCGGCCTAGCCCGTATGCGGCCTGATGAAATAACCTTTGAACAATATAAATTTTCGCCAACCAATGAAAATTCCATAGCAGGCAACAGCATCGTACATATGTTTGAGGACGATCAAAGCAGGTTATGGATTGCAAGTGACCGAGGTTTAAGTTTGTATCAGCCTGAGAGCAATGATTTTAAAAGCTTTTATATGAGTAGCGATATTGACAATATAGACATAAACAACATTAATACAATCGCACAAAAAGACACGCAACAACTTTGGATAGGAAACGATCAGGGTCTTTTCGTATTTGATGTACAAACATCTCAATTCACACCATTTAAATTTAAAGATGCAGGCACTAAACCATTCAAGGTTTTAGATTTAGACATGGATAGCAAAGGATTTTTATGGATTGCAACTGCTTTTGATGGATTAAAAAAACTCAATAAGAACCATGAGTTAATATCTTATCGTTATCAACCTAATAATCCAAATTCAATAATCACAGATGGATTATGGAGTGTAACTGTTGATAAATATGACAATGTTTGGGTGGCAAGTTGGGGAGAGGGAATTAGTAAAATTTCAGGACTTGATGACAATATTAAACGTTATACACACAACCTGGGTGATAAAAGAAGCATCCCCAGTAATCTAACCACAAATGTATTTGAAGATGGTACCGGATTAATATGGATAGCAACCTATGATGGTGTTGCTTTACATGACCCAGCAAATGCCATCGAAAATATAAGCCCAGTTCCTGGCAATAAAAATTCTTTAAGTAGCGAATTGGTATGGAAATTTGAAGAAACAGAAGATGCAATATGGATTGGAACCACAGAAGGCATCAATCGTTGGGATAAAAAAACAAATATGATTGAGAATTATTCTTCTTCATACAATAAGGATAATGACGAAGATTTAACAACTGTGTGGACCATGACAAAAGCAAACGACCAAAATATTTGGTTAGGAACAGAATATGGACTGGCGCAATTCAACTCCAAAACAAAAAAAATAAACTACTTACCTAAACCACCATTAGATAATGAAAAGACAGAAAAAACTATTAATTTACTGAAGAATTCAGTATGGAGTTTGGTTAATAATCCTGACCAATCTGTATGGGTAGGAACCAACTCTGCCAATTTGTACTTGGTTGATAAAGAATTAAATTTGATTAAGGACTACAGTGACTTGATTCAATCCACAATAGCTAAGTACGAAAACATAGAATTTACTAATCTTACTGTAGATTCAAATCGAAACCTTTGGTTAAGCACTGCCTCAGGAATGTTCTTCTTTGATGTGTCTAGATCTGACATAACACCTGTCAAATCTAGCCAAGGAGAAATACTGTTTGAAAAAGACTGGATTTATGCCGTGGAGAAACACCTAGATAACCAATATTGGATAAGCAGTCAATTCAATGGATTATCATTGTTCCAATTAAATTTAGATGGGAGTTTGGATCGCTTGATGCATTTTGATTCTAGCAATTCCAGTATTGTTGAGCGCAGTGTTTACAACATATTTCCAATCAATGAAAACGAAGTTTGGTTCACTGGCCGTAAAAATCTATATCACATTGATTTAACTAGTAATTTAGTAACTAATTACGGACGCAGATATTTTGATACAGATCTCGATTTTCATGAAAACTCACAGTTTTTTTCATCAAATAAAAGACTTTACTTTGGAAGTAATAGGGGTATCATTCGATTTGATCCGAAACAGATTAGCTTATCAAATCATCAACCGAGAGTTTATTTCACTGGGATAAAAAGTAACAGCATGTCAATGGCTAATAGAATAAATGACCCATTCACTGATTTGCTTTCAAATAAAATCAAAAGTGTGGTTGATAAAACCCCAGTTCATATGATTGAAAGTCACACATTTAATTATTCTGATACCATCTTTACCTTTCAATTTGCAGCCTTGGATTTCATGAATGCTGAGGACTTAAAATATGCCTACCGTATTCCTGAACTAGATGAGAAATGGATTTTTTTACAAAATAAAAATGAACTGACATTAACCAATTTAAATGCAGGTGATTATCACCTTGAGGTCAAAGCCACCAATGCTGATTTACAATGGAGTGAACACACTGCTAAAATTACATTTACTTTACTTCCTAAGCCATGGTTTACTTGGTGGGCAAAACTTATTTACCTGTTGATTGCTGCCATAGTGGCATCAATCATATTTCGACTGTATCGTAGCCGATTACTGACTCAATACACATTAAAACACAGAGAAGTGCAATTGTCTCAGGCCATCTGGGGCAGTGGTGATGAGTTGTGGGAATGGGACATCAATAAAAAAGAGATCACCAGGACTAATAGTGCTCAATTAGATGACAATCGTCAAAGGTTTTTCGATGGCTCTTTTGAGACAAATAACTTGAATATTCATGAGGATGATGTTCAGGTTCTACAAACACAAATTCAAAACATCTTGAACGGTAAGTGTGAAGAATTTGATGCTGTGTATCGTCAAAAGGACAGAGAAGGCAACTGGGTATGGATGCAAGATCGTGCCAAGGTGACAGCATGGTCGAGTGATCACAAACCCTTGACGGTCAATGGAATCAGTCGAAACATAAATACGATTAAGAAAAAAGAAGAAAAAAGCCAGCTCATAGCATCGGCTTTTCAAAGCAGTTCTGATGGAGCTCTTGTGCTAGATGCAGAATTGAAGGTCATCTCTATCAACAAGGCATTCATAAAGATTACTGGTTATGATGAACGCATAATCGACAATACCATGCAAAGAGATTCTGGTCGTATTTCTACAGATGAAATGAATTCTATCGCATTGTTTAGTCACATTATAGAAGGCATAAAAATAGGTGGATCTTTTCAAAATGAAATACGAATCACAACGATTAAAGGAAACACTTTGCCCATCGATTTAAGGGTGAATTGCATGTACAATTCACAAAAAGTTCTGACACATTATATTGCTACTCTGACTGATATCACTTACCGTAAAAACACAGAACAAGTGCTTAAAAAAATGGCTAATTACGACAGTCTAACAGGCTTGCCCAACCGTTCATTGATGATGATTCAATTGAATAAAGCTTTGTTGCAAGCAGAAAGTGACAAAAAACACATGGCTATCATGTTTGTCGATTTAGATCACTTTAAGAACATCAATGACAGTCTAGGGCACACCATTGGCGATGAGCTGTTGATAGCTGTAGCAAATAGATTAAGGTTGTGCTTGAGTAAATCAGATGCCATAGCCAGAATTGGAGGAGATGAGTTTACCATAGGCATACTCAGTTATGATAATGTTAATGATGTGATCAAAGTAGCAGAGAAAATATTACTTAAAATGTCGAAGCCATTCCAACTTGAAAATCATGAATTAATCATTACACCCAGTTTAGGAATCGCCACATACAATGGTGATAAAATTGATATTGAAACATTGTTGATGCAAGCTGACACAGCTATGTATCATGCTAAGAAAAAAGGCCGCAATAATTTTCGGTTTTTTACAGAGTCGATGAATCAAACTGTGATGCACAGGGTTGATATCGAAATGCGCTTAAGGAAATCTCTTGAAAATGAAGAATTGTTTCTAAACTTTCAACCTAAATATTGCATAGCAACTGGGAAGGTATCCGGGTTTGAAGCCTTAATTCGTTGGAAAGACGCTAATAACACTTTGACTCCACCTGAAGAATTCATTCCGATTGCCGAAGAAACTGGATTGATTTTTCCGATTGGAGAATTTGTGCTGGAAAGTGCTTGCAAGGAACTTAATCGTTGGCACATGAATGGTTTTAATGACATACATCTCGCGATTAATCTATCGGCGATTCAGTTTATGGACAAAAAGTTAGTGGAGCATGTCAGGAACATCATGCAAGAATACAATATTCCTCCCTTGTCTCTAGAAATTGAAATTACAGAAAGTACTTTGATTGAAAATTTAGAATATGCCATAAAAACTTTACATGATTTAAGGAAGCTGGGAGTTAAATTATCACTAGATGATTTTGGAACTGGTTATTCCTCACTCAATTATTTAAAACAATTTCCAATACATGCTCTAAAGGTTGATCGATCATTCATCCAAGATATGGTTGTTGATTCTCGGGATGCCAGCATGGTTGAATCAATTATTACGTTGGCACATAAGTTATCCATTGAAGTGATTGCTGAAGGTGTTGAAACAACAGAACAATTAAAAATGTTATCTTCCTATAAAGCAGAAGAAGTTCAGGGTTTCCTACTCAGTAAGCCAGTTGATTCTGATACTGCTTTTGAGATTTTAAACCAAGGAGATGTCATTTCTGATCTTTTGAACAAATAATTCAGATAAAGTAATACTAGTTTGAATAATCCAATAAATGATCCCAAAATTAGCCGCACGACTTTACTTGGAGATGGAAGATGAATTTGATATACTGCTGCAAAATTTATATAAATAAAAACTATTTTTGCCTTGATTGGAGCTTTTATTATTTTTTTCATCGTCTCAGAGTTATGCATAGGTCTCTAAAATGAAATTTCAATTAAATACGTATTCAATTGTTTTTTATTGGATGATTTCAATTTTAGTATTGATTTCTTACTTTTATAGTTTTTATCCTGGTTATATGTCTTCTGATTCAGCATTGCAATATAAGCAAGTTATCTCAGGTGACTGGAATACCATTAGTCCAATAATAATGGTTATATTGTGGAATATAACGAATGAAATAGTTGATGGACCGGGTGGCTTGTTTGTCTTGTTTTATTTTTTATTTTGGCTAGGTCTTGTTCTTTTTACCTATAATCTAAAGCTAAATTTCTGGGTAAAGTCACTGATATTCGCTGTTATTGCATTGTGGCCATATAATTTGATGATTCTTCCTCATTTATGGAAGGACGTTGGTTTGATCTCGTTTATTGTCCTTTCAATAGGGTGCGTACAACTGCATCTGAAAACAAATAAAAAACACCCTTTGTTTATCGCATTGCTTACACTGTTGATTGCTGCATTGTTTAGATTTGAATCAATTGTCTATATTGGTGTTCTACAGTTTTATGTAATTCTTTTAATATTTAGGGCCTATCAACAGCAACGAAAGATTATATTAAAGACAGTGGGTTCAGGCTTTCTTGTGATTATTGCTAGTGTTTTAATATCTCAGGCAATTGTAAATATAACGAATTCTAAAAAAATCATACTTTGGCAAACAATAGCCTTATGGGATTTATCACGGGTTTCTGTGAAAGTCGATAAAGTTTTATTACCTGATTTTTGTATCGGGCCTGATTTGAGTACGCAAGACTTATCAAATGCAACAGTTTCATGGACCAATACACAGTTGTTTTGGAAAACAAAAGCAGGCATGAATTCGGGATTAGATATGCCTTATAAGGATAGTCAATACAAGGTTTTATTTAACAAGTGGCTATCAATGCTGGCAGAATATCCTCTAGAATATTTAACTCACCGTATAGAAGTCATCAATGACCTTTTAAGGTTTGATGAATCCTCCAACAAACCCATTGACTTATATTTCTCAAGAAAAATTAGTACTTATAACAACTTATTTAAATTGAATAATAGCCAATTAAATATGGAAATAACCAAAGGCATAAAATCTAATTTAGATAATATTGTATTTAAAGGATGGATATATTTATTGTTTTTATTCGTAATTTTTATCTACTTTGTTTCAAAACGGAAAACAAATCAGTCTGAATTTATTCTTATCTTAAGCCTAAGCGGGATATTCTCAATAATTATTCTTACTTTTGTTGCACCGTCTGCTGAGCAAAGATATTTGGTTTGGCTTATTAATTCAAGCTTGCTAATAATGCCCTTGCTTTTACAAAAAAGACATATTAATTAAAGTTTATTAATTGGTAGCCTTTTGTTTGTAATTTAACCAAGGCCGTAATGGCTGATAACTGTCTCTTATACACATCTGACGCTGCCGACGATCTACTCTGTGTAGA
>CAJXVJ010000031.1 GCA_913061105.1 uncultured Alcanivoracaceae bacterium
ACGAGATTTCTGCCTGTCTCGTGGGCTCGGAGATGTGTATAAGAGACAGACGTTTTAGTCAACACTATAAGTCAGATAAAATGTTTGGATTTTTATTAACCGATGGCTTATCTTTAAAAGAAGAAAAAATCACTTCTATGCTGTATCAAGCCATGGGGGACATCAATATTATTGGCGGCTCTGCAGGTGATGATTTGCAATGGGATAAAACTTTTGTGTTTCATAATACCGCCTTTTATAATAATGCTGCCACATTTATTCTGCTTGAATCTGCATACGACTTTGATTTTTTTCGCATCCAACACTTTGAACCCACTGATAAAGAATTAATCACCACTGATGTTGATTTTGATAAACATATTGTTAATGAAATAGATGGTGAGCCCGCAGCCATAGCCTATGCAAATATCAACAATTTAGACAAAGATACTATGAACAACGTTGATTTTTCTATGTATCCCTTAATGTTAAACATTGCCAATGAATGGTATATTCGTTCTATTTCATATGTCAATCCAAACTACAGCCTACAGTTTCATTGTGCCATTGACTTAGGCTTACCACTAAGAATTGGTACTGGAAAAAATATCGTTCAACGCTTACGCGATGAAATAGAAAACATAGAAGATAGGTTTGATGAAATCTATTTTACTCTGGGTTGCGACTGTATTCTTCGAAGATTAGAAATAATAAATAAGAATTATACAAAAATAATTGAAAACCTTTTACAAAGAATCAATTTTATTGGGTTTAGTAGTTATGGCGAACAATACAATGGCATTCATTTTAACCAAACTCTGGTTGCTGTGGTAGTAGGGAAAAAGTCAAAACCAAGGAATAGTAATGAGTAAAAATAAAAACTCACACTTATATGCTCAAATTAAAACTTTAGAATTAAATCTATCCAAACAAAAGAAAATATCAAAAGCTCTTTTGACCCGAGTTAAAAGAAACCTGAAACATCAAATCAACATTAATGATGCCTTTGAACACAACTTTTTTTTACTAGAGCAAATAAAAGAAACAAAAAAGAAACTGATACATGAAGCAAAAAACTCTCAGCGGTTTTCATACATGGCAAAACATGATTCATTGACTGGAATGTATAATCGCAATGTATTTAATGACTTTCTAAAAGTACATGTAGCCACTGCGCAGGAAAACATGGAAACCCATGCTCTGTTTTTTTTAGATTTAGATCAGTTTAAGGTTATCAATGACACCTCTGGACATTTGGCCGGTGATGAAATGATAAAACAGATTGCTACCATTTTATTGGGCACAAAGAAACCCGATGAGACCATTGCCAGATTAGGTGGTGATGAATTTGGAATGCTGAAAAAAAATTGTTCACTTAATCAAGCAATGAAGGCGGCTGAATCATTGTTAAGCACCATTGAAAAATTTCATTTTTCCTGGGATGAAAAACTCTTTAAAGTCAGCGCAAGTATTGGTTTAGTTATCATCAACAATAATACCATTAGCGATATTGAAGCACAAAAGAATGCTGATATTGCCTGTTATGCCGCTAAAAATGCAGGCCGCAATAGAGTGCATTTATACCAAGAAGCAGACGACAGCTTGCTCAAGCAAAATGCAGAATTACAATGGGTTCCCAAGTTAACCAAGGCGCTTGAGAATGATTTGTTTTGCTTGTTTGCTCAACCCATTAAACCAACAGATCCAAAATTAGATTATGTACATTATGAAATATTAGTGCGCCTAAAAGAAGATGGAAAAATCATACTCCCTGGTGTGTTTTTGCCTCCTGCCGAAAGGTATAATCTGATTACTAAAATAGACTCATGGATTATTACCAAATCGTTTGAATGGTTAGCTAAAAACATACAATATTTTCACCAAAAAGCCCATTTCTCGATAAATTTATCTGGCCAATCATTGGGCAATAAAAGCATGTTGAAGTTAATTACTGCATTATTAGATAAAAATTTATTTAATGGTGATAGGGTGCATTTTGAAGTCACAGAAACAATGGCCATATCAAACTTACAAGAAGCCAATAGTTTTATAGGCCAAATCAAAAATTATGGTTGTGGCTTTTCACTTGATGATTTTGGCAGTGGTTTGTCTTCATTAAGTTACTTGAAAAACCTAGAAGTTAACACGCTTAAAGTTGATGGTGTCTTTATTCGAGACATATTAGATGACCCAATTGATGAAGAAATGGTCAGCTCAATAAATAATATTGGGCATGTAATGGGCATGAAAACAGTGGCTGAATATGTTGAAAATGAAAAGATTGCAAACAAACTTATTGAAATGGGTTTTGATTATTTACAAGGCAACATCATCGGCGAACCCAGACCATTATCAGACTTGTTAGAATCTATTAAGGCTCGCGCAAATAAACTGGTTCAATAAAATCTATTTTTTCGGATTTTATTACAAAATCATCTGCACTCATTAATAACATATCTTTGGCTTGTGAAAAGACATTTGTCTCGAAATTCATTGAATGTTTACCAGCAAAATTTTGTAATTCTGAATACACTGAAAAGCCACTGCCAATATAAGCATCAATATTATTTAAATCAACTTCACTTGGTTTTGACACTTTTTCATCAGTCAATTGTTCAATTATACTACCATGAATGAGATATTTAGCAGAATAGACTTCTTGCATGCGCGCATCGGTAGCAACCAAAATGGTTTTTTTCTCAGCTGAATCAATTTTCTGATAGGCACAATATGCCAATGTTTTAAGATTTGACACAGGCATCACTGGAATATCAAGTGCGAGTGCCAAACCTTGGGCTACACCAACTCCTATCCGTACTCCTGTAAAAGCCCCAGGTCCTTGTCCAACAACAATGCCTTTGATTTCTGTTTTTTTAATCTTTGCTTGAACCAATAATGAATCAACCATTGGAAGTATTAATTCAGCATGAAGTCTGGGTTGAATTGTGTGTTCATGATACATCTTGCCATCAACCCATAGGGCTGCAGAACAACATTCTGTAGCGGTATCAATGGCAAGTAATATCATATTATCATTAACCAAATGCCGATATAGAAAGACGCTTGATAGAGAAAGTAATTGATGTGCATAGGAAAGTCAGAAAAACTGTAGCCACCTCATTGGTGATTAGGCTTTTTATGAATTTTCTAGGTGCTTCATGGACTTGTGCTAGCATCGTTTTCTCTATATCGGGATTTGGGAATAATTAAAAACGTGGTTTATTTTCTTTAGCGTCAAAAGCATTAATTGAATCAATAATCTCTTGTTTGGCTTCATCTGGTCCGCCCCAACCTTCAATTTTTACCCACTTTCCTTTTTCTAAGTCTTTATAGTGTTCAAAAAAGTGAGAAATTTGATCAGTAATAAAACTGGGTAAATCTCTTACAGATTCTATGCCTGAATACAAATTTGTGACTTTACCAACAGGCACAGCAACAATTTTTGCATCTTCACCAGCTTCATCAGACATCTTTAATACACCAATAGGGCGACATTTAACTACTGAACCAGGTAATAAAGGTGTTGGCATAATAACCAAAACATCTACAGGGTCTCCGTCTCCACACAATGTATGAGGTACAAATCCGTAATTACAGGGATATCGCATTGATGTATTAAGCACACGATCAACAAAGATTAATCCAGAATCTTTATCTACTTCATATTTGACCGCTTCACCATTAACAGGTATCTCGATAACTACATTGATATCATTTGGCACATCATTGCCAACAGCCACATGTCTTAAGCCCATAATATTATCCTATTTAAAAAGGCGGGATTATACTTACTTTAGTGATAAAACCATAGTTAGATTGTACTTAAAAGATTGAAAATAGACAAATAATCGTTTATATCTAATGGTTTCTCTGATTATAATGCGTCTTTAGGAATTTTCACTCAAATCTTTATGTTAGAAAAAACAGCGCTAATTACAGGAGTCACAGGACAAGATGGCGCTTTATTGTCTCAATTTTTATTAAATATGGGATATAAAATAATCGCCCCAACACGATTAAACCCAGACATTTCTAAACTTAAACAAATCGGAATTCAATCAAATCAAAACATTGAGTTTGTGACTTATAATAAATGGTCTGATTTCAAGCTAATAATCGCTGATTTTCAACCAAATGAAATTTATCACTTGGCTGCAATGAGCCATGTAGGCGAATCCCACAATTCTCCTGATAAAGTTTTTAATGTCAATGCAATGTGGACCATCGAATTATTGAAAGCCACCCTAGAGCGTTCACCGAACTCAAAATTTTTCTTTGCATCAAGTTGTGAAATTTTTCAAAACAATCTTAACCATCCAGTTTCAGAAAACGACCCTAAAATGCCAACTAATCCATATGGTATCTCTAAATTAAGCGCACACTCCATGGTGCAATATTATCGGGATGTTAAAGGCCTTTTTGCTTGCAACGGTATCTTGTTTAACCATGAATCAACAATAAGGGACGCAAGTTTCGTTAGTAAGAAAATCTGTTCAGAAGTGGCAAGAATAGTGAAAACACCAGGTGAACCTCTTCTTTTGGGCAATATTGATGCCAAAAAAGATTGGGGTTTTGCAGAAGATTATGTCAAATCATTCTACTCTATGTTGCAACAAGATATTGCCGATGATTATGTCATTTCTACAGGTAAACTGCATTCTGTAAAAGACATGGTAACACACGCTTTTAATGCCTTAGATTATACGATTACTTGGCATGGTTCTGGACTCGATTCTATTGCAAAAAACAAACATGGAGAAACTGTTGTTGCCATTGATGAACAATATTTTCGTCCATTAGACAACCGTTTTCTAGTAGGCAATAACAACAAAGCAAAGCAAAAATTATCCTTCAATAACATCACTCCATTTTCAGATTGGGTGAAATCTATGACACTAGCAGAGTACAAAAAACAACAATGAAAGTTATTCTAAATGTAGATGCCATTACCGGACCCTTGACCGGAATTGGAAATTATGCCAATCAATTGGCAAATAAACTGCCACAACATGCTGATATAGAGGAGCTAAAACTTTATTCCTCTCACCGGTGGATAAAAGACCCAGAACATGCCCTTAAAGCCAATCAAATGTTAGCCAGTATAAGAAAAAACGTCCCATTAAAAGGCACTGCTTTAAAACTCTACACGTGGCAAAAAAACCTGTGGTTTAAGAAGAAAAGTAAGCCATTTGATCAAAATTATCTGCTACACAGTCCAAACTATCTGTTGTTGCCTTTTGAGGGCAAATCTGTCTCAACAATTCATGATTTATCCTTTATACGTTATCCAGAAACACACCCAAAAGAAAGGGTCGCAATATTAGAAAAAGAGTTACCCAAATCAATAGCACAAGCCAGTGCTATTATTACGGATTCAGATTATATAAAACAAGAAGTAAAAAAAATTCTTGGTATAGCAGATGAATTGGTTCATGTAGTTCCATTAGGTGTCAGTAATGATTATCGCCCCTATACTGAAGAGGAATATTTACCAATCCTAAAAAAACACAAATTGGATAAAATGAAATACATTCTTTCTGTGGCCACATTAGAACCCAGAAAAAACCTTAACTCTCTAATCGATGCATATCTGATGCTACCAAAAGCCGCAAGAAAACAATACAAATTGGTTATTGCTGGTGCAAGAGGGTGGTTAAGTAAAGATTTATTCTCAAGAATTGAAATGTTAAAACAGAGAGGAGAAATTATCTCATTGGGTTACATTGACAGTGCAGATTTACCCTACATCTATTCAGGCGCTCATGGGTTTGCTTTGCCCTCATTATACGAAGGGTTTGGTTTACCGATACTTGAAGCAATGGCCGCTGGTACACCTGTTATGACATCCACTTCATCTTCATTACCTGAGGTTGCAGCAGGTGCTGCCATTTTGACTAATGCCAATGACATAGAAGACATATCTGCAGGTTTATTACAGCTTATTGAAGACCAACAATGGCGTAAAGAAGCCATCATAAAAGGTCTATCAAGAGCGCAAGAATATACCTGGGGAAAATGCATAGAAAACACTGTTAAAGTCTATCAACATGTTATAAATAACACATAGTTCTTGTCATTATTTTGGGTATTCTGCATAATGCCCATTCACATATTAATAGGTGTCGAATGAATTGTCTCATCAATAAGAGTATTCATTTGGTGAAAAGGGAATCTGGTGAAAATCCAGAGCTACCCCCGTAACGGTAAATTTAAAGTCCGGAGACCTGCCTATTAATCTTAATTAAATATAGAGAGCATACACAAACCTCTCTTAAAATCGCGGCGGGCGATGGAGAATTCAATGAAAAATGTCATATTGCTGTATCCAGCACTCTTAATCACGAGTCTAAACGCTCATACCCAAACTAACAGTGAAGTTTACCAACAAGAAACATCGGTTGTTACAGCCTCTCGTTATCCACAATCACAAGATGAAGTTATTCCCTCGGTTACAGTTATCGATAGAAGTGACATCTTAAGACTTCAAGCCAATAGTATTTTTGATATTCTTTCGCTTCAGCAAGGCATCGATATCGCAAGAAATGGCGGCACTGGATCTGCTACCAGTGTTTTTATGCGAGGTACAAACTCAAATCATGTATTGGTTTTAATTGATGGTATGCGTGTGGGGTCTTCATTTACCGGAAGCTTTACCTGGGAACATGTGCCTGTTTCTCAAATTGAAAGAATTGAGATTGTCCGCGGCTCTAGGGTCAGTTATTATGGCGCAGATGCCATGGGTGGAGTTATCAATATCATTACAAGGTCTCAAGATAATCTATACGCACGTTATACTGGAGGTTCATTTGATACCCATAATTTTGACTTTGGTTTTGGTGGTTCAGGGAAAACTTCGCGCTACAGTGTTGTGTTAGGAAGTCAAAAAACAGATGGTTTTTCTGCAACCAATGAAAATAATTTTTTTTCGTATGACCCAGATAAGGATGGTTATGAGAATCAAAGCATCAACTTGAAATACTCAAATAAGACAAATAATGGTCAATTTAAAATCAACCTTCTTCACAGTCAGGCAGACAGTGATTTTGATACTGGTAATAGTGATTCAATCGAGCGAGTTGCCAGAATGAGTTGGGACAATACCATTTTTAATGATTGGGCTTCAGAATTATCACTGGGAAATAATTATAATCAATTAGACACGCTGATTTCTAGTTCATATTATCAATCAAATAGGTTAAATTTAGATTGGATAATCAACAAGCAAATAAACAATAGTCACATTTCATATGGATTGACTTACCGTTCTGAAAAAGCTGATTTTGATAATCTCAATGCACCTGAAGTCAGCTTTTCTGACTCGCGTAATAATTGGGCTTTGTTTAGCAATTGGCAGAGTGTCTATGAATCTCATACATTAGAATTGAGTGCGCGTTATGATAACAACAGTGTCTATGGGAGTAACCTTTCCGCTGATGTTGCGATGGCAAGAGAATTAAATCAAAATAACACACTGAATTTCTCTGTTGGTTCTGCATTCCATGCACCCAGTATTAATGAATTGTTTTCACCTAATTTTCAAGACTTTGTTGTCTCACCCATTACTGGTGAGAGTGTATTTGCCTTTTCGTTTGAAGGAAACCCAGATTTAAAACCTGAAGAATCGATTAATTATGAAATAGGATTAAATTCAAATATCTCAAATACTCAAAATTTAAATTTAAATGTATTCTATTATAAAATAGATCAATTAATTGATTTTCAAGGACCAACATTCAAACCAATAAATATTAAGGAAGCCACGATCAAAGGATTTGAAGCTGCTTATTCGTATCAAAAAAACGGACTTGCAATCAACATCAACGCAACCATTCAAGATGCAAAAAACAGCATGACAGATTCAGCTTTATTAAGGCGGCCGGACAATAAGTTAAATTTCTCAGTGGACAAAACATTCAATTCCCTCTCAATTGGTTCAAGCATGAAGTATGCCTCTAAAAACCCTGATTTCGGAACTGAATTAGATGGGTATACAGTTGTTGACTTACGTGCTTCTTACCGTGTAAGTAACCATTGGAAAATCGGAGTAAAGTTTGAAAATGCTACAGACAAAGAATACCAAATAATTAATGGGTACAATACACCGAAAAGCTCTGGTTATCTTACAATAGAGTGGCAACAGTAATTTATTCAGGCCCATACCTGTAATGACCAACAATTTTATAATCAAACAACATGTCATCTAACTTTGGACCCCATCCGATATTGTGAATAATTTTATATCGGATTGGGTCTTCATCTGACAGACTATTGCTGACAATTCCTATGTGCGGTAGATTGTTGGGTAATCGCCATGTCACTATATCACCAGGTTGATAGTCTTTTGCTTGATCACTAATTGTAAGAATTGTTCCATGCCTTTGAAAATACTTCTCTAAATTTGGCACTCTTCGGTGGTCAATATTAGAGTCTGGTTTTTTTAGCCCCCAAATTTGGGGATAGGCACTAAAGTTTTTTTTCATGTCTTCATGGACAGACTTTTGTAAATCAATCCCTAAAGAACGATAGCTTCTGATGACCACATCGGTGCACACACCTTTGTTTTTATCAACGTCTCCATTGGGATAAGCGATTGATTGATAACTGCCATCATAAATAACAAAATGTTTAAGTCTTTCTTTAGCGGCAGCCACTAAATTATTTTCGGCAATTGTTACCGATGAAAATACACTTAAAAAAAGCAACAATAAAGATTTCATACTGTTGAGACTCATTTTTCTGCAATGAGTTCAAATGTGCCAGTCAATTAATCAAAACCGTTTTTAAATATTTCATCTTCTGGAAACAAGCCCATACTATGAGAACCTGAATATCCTGGAAAAACAGTACTTATATTAGGGTTGCCTAAAAAGTTCCTAATAACATCACTTAAAGGACGTCGGAAATCAGTGGTCATTTTTAAGTCAGTTCCTAGATATAATTGTTCATCAGAAATTCCAGGGAACGTACCCAGTACTTGTCCACCATTAACAGCGCCTCCAACAACCATCATTGCTTGTGCAGTCCCATGATCAGTGCCTTGATTACCATTTTCTCTAACCCGTCGACCAAAATCTGTTTGTGTGGTTAAAACTACTTGATCATCTTTACCTGATGCCGTTAAATCATCAAAAAAAGCACCAATAGCTGCCGACACATTGCCCAACCTGTCCACATAACTCCCAAAACCTCCTGTTCCAGAATTTTCATGTGTGTCCCAACCACCATAATCGACTGTTGCAATTTGTAATCCCAAATCTGACTTAATCACTTGTGCTATCAAACCTAAATCTTGTGATAATGAATCACTAGGATAACTATCAGGAATGGACAAATCCAAGTCAGTAATGATTTTTATGTTATCAATTGTGGATTGCATTGCGTTGTCTAAAAAGCCTGAACCCGAATAAATTTGTTCCAAAGCAAAAAGATGTTCTTCTGCGTAGCGTCCTGTATTAGGATGAAAATTAGATGGATCATCAACTGACAATACGCTGGAATCTCCTTGTTGACTTGCTGGTGGATTACCAGGAGACATAGAAGGGATAACTGCAGAATCATTAATGGCAGGCGATGAATTAACATGACGTGCTAACCAGCCATCTACACTGTTTGGGTTCCCTGGTGTTCCATAATCAAACATGGCTTGTGACTCAAAATGGCTGCGAGAGCTTAAACCTTCTGGCATTCCTACAGCATGAATCATGGCCATTTTCCCTTGTTGATAAAGTGTATTCAATTCAGGGCAAGTAATGGGTATTCCAAAGGCATGGTTCAAGTTAAAAATTCTATCGATGGGGATTTGTATATTGGCACGCTTTGCTTCATATTCTGTTCTGTTGACACCCGTTCGAGGAATCAAAAAATTTATGGCATCCATACCACCACGAAAAAATAAGTGAATTAAAGATTTTTCATTCCCGAGATTATTTGAACCCCTGTTGTTTATACCAAAGGTAATGCCTGTTCCTGCCAATGTAAAAAATGCAGTTGAACCTTGTAAAAATTTTCTTCTTGTAATCATTGTTCTACCTATACATAAATGGTGGGGTTGAAAGAATGAGTTTTACCAAACCCCTGAGACGCTCATAAACATATGGGCTTGACGTTGTTGTTATGTCCGGGAAAGGAATATCTGCTGGCCATTGTTGTGGGTCATTGCCATTTTGCCTCATAAAATCCCTTAAACTTGTATGCAGTTCAGTGCCTAACCAACCTCCATTGGGTTCATAGCCAATAATTCTGTTCATCCAAAATGTGGTTAAATCATTTGGGCTATGTGATGGCAAATCGGCATTGCTGGCAGACAATGTAATATCCATCATCGGTACTACCCTGTCAGGATCATTGTAGTTTTCATCCAGTAACCAATCAAAACAACGCATCGCATAAGTTAGTACTGTTCCACCTGACCAATGTTCTTTTTCATCAGGATAACCATCAGGTGCCGGCCAATAAAATGGACGTTGGCCTGCTCTGTGTAAAAAGTAGGTCACCAAAGTATTGGTATGAGAATCATCTGGTTTGGGCATAAAATCAGAGCCCACTGCACGCATGGCACTTGCCACTAATTCTAATGGTCGCTTGAGTTTTGTATCAAAATTATTGGGGTCTTTAAATTCATCTGATAAAAATAATGTTTCATAAACTTTTTCAAGTTGGTTGGGTTGATTTCTAAATTGATAAAACGTATTGGCAACGGCATCAATAATAGATTGTGATGGCGTATCACGGATGAATCTCCTGCATAATTTACCTGCAATATGTTGTGCAGTACCTTTATGAAAGGCCAAAATATCTAAAAATTGTTTTATGTCTTCAGGGTTTGGCTCAAAATTATTCCATTTATACCCTAGAATGGTTTTTTCAAAGTTATCATGCCAATCTGCATAGTAAAAAAATTCTCCAGTATCTTCCATATTAGAAGAACTTGAAGAGCTGCTGTGCTTGATTTTCCACCCAGTAAACATGCGCATGGCTGCATAAACATCATCATCTACATATTTGTCAGAAATCATTTGCGTGCCCCAACTAAATGTGTATTCTGTTTGTGGAACGGTATCAGCATCACCTAAACTTATGTAGTTTTCTGCCCCCAATGTATGTAACTCCATAATCTCTCTGGCATAGTTTTCATTGGGACCACCAACTTGATTTACAACATTATCCAAGTAGTAATTCATAGCTGTATGTCTTGAGGACAATTCTAACATTTGACGAAAATTGCCTAACATGTGTCCATGGGCAAAACCAGTTGTACGAGGGTGACCTGTAATAGGTGGCCTTATCACATCTCTGTCCCATGAGGTCAATGTTGATTGAGTATAAAAGTCACGTGAAAACACATTAAAATGATTGTGCCAAAAATCAGCCAATACTTCCAACAATTGCCTTTTACTGTATACTGCTCTTGCTAGAGCCAGTCTTTCCATTTCCTCTGCTGGACCATCACGGTTATTGCTATTAACATGGTGATCCTGCCACATTTGCACCAAGGATTTATTTAAAGTGATATAATTACTAGATGCAACCATGTTAAAGAAAATACTGTCATCAATATTTTGCCAATCTAACTGTTGAGCTAAATAGGCACTCAATCGTTCATCATCGGTATTTCCTAAGGCTTCAAAATCAGCAATGTCACTGCTGTTATGGGTGATTTTATGTCCAAAACCCATACGGTCCAGACAATGTGCTGCAAATGTTTTCATGTGCTTAACCATTAATTATTTTTATACATTGTATCCTATTATTAGACTAAATGTAAAACTGTGATAAAGTTCTCACTCTACCAGATATATGAGTTAATTAATGAAAATAGTCAGTTGGAATGTCAATTCTCTGAAAGTAAGGCTTGATCATGTTTTACAGTGGTCAAAAGAAAACCATCCTGATGTACTTGCATTACAAGAAACCAAGTTAACCGATGACAACTTTCCACTAGATGCCATCGAGGATGCTGGATTCCATGTGGTGTTTTCTGGACAACCTACGTACAATGGAGTCGCGATTATCAGTTCATCACCTGCCAGTGATGTTATCACGGACATTGATGGATTAGATGACCCGCAAAGAAGGATTTTAGCAGCCACTGTTGATGACGTCCGCATTATCAACCTATATGTTGTTAATGGGTCCGAACCAGAATCTGAAAAATACCAATACAAAATGCATTGGCTAGACAAAGTCATTGAATTTATTGATGACCAAATGCAGCAGTATGAAAATGTGGTTGTACTAGGTGATTTTAATATTGCTATAGATGATCGAGATGTATGGGATGCAGATTATTGGCGCGGTAAAATATTGTGTACTGATAAGGAACGGCAAAAATTAAACAACCTGCTGGACCTTGGTTTTGATGACAGTTTCAGGTTGTTGCATGACGATGCGGGACATTATTCATGGTGGGACTACCGAATGGCAGGGTTTCAAAGAAACTTAGGTTTGAGAATTGATTTAATTTTAACCAATGAGCCGATGAGTGAAATGTTGACATCTGCTTATATTGATAAACAACCCAGAACCTGGGAAAGGCCTTCTGATCACACACCAGTAATTGCAGAATTTGATTATTAATAAATGGAACTTTGGATTGAAAAATACTAACTAATTAATTTTTTACCTGCTTTTTTTATTGCCTCAGGGTCAGCTTTTGGAGGGATATTTATGCCTTTTTGCACAGCTGGGCGCAGAGCAATTCTATTGCACCATTGAGTTAAATTATCATAACCATCTAATTTCACACCGCCCCAAAAAGCGACATGCACCCAACTCCAGTTTGCAATGTCTGCAATGGTGTATTTATCACCTGTTAAATAGTCTTGTTTTTCAAGTTGTTTATCTAAAACAGAAAAAAGCCGCTTAACTTCTGTGTGGTAGCGTGCGATTACCGCAGGAATTTTTTCCGGGAAATATCGATAAAAAACATTGGCTTGGCCCATCATAGGGCCAATACCGCCCACTTGAAACATGAGCCATTGGATAATGCTGTAACGCTCTTCTTGGTTGTCTCCAAAAAATAAGTTGTGTTTTTCGGCCAAATACATGAGTATTGCACCGCTTTCAAAAATCACTCGGTCATTTTGCCTATCCTTAATGACAGGAATTTTTCCGTTGGGATTTAATTTTAGAAATTCTTCAGATTTTTGTTCATCTTTCATAAGGTTTATCGGCAATACCTCATATTCAATGCCCAGTTCTTCAAGCAAAATAGATATTTTCCAACCATTTGGTGTGGCTGCCGTATAAAGTTCAATCATCTTCTTTTGCTAATTTCTTTAGTGCCATTTTCCTTTTTATTGTGGACAAATGGTCCAAAAAGACAATGCCCTTTAAGTGATCTAACTCATGCTGAATACATACAGCCAGCAACTCATCGGCCTCAATGCTAATCGCATTGCCTGATTCATCTTGTGCCTCAACAACTATTGAGCTTGCTCGTTTTACTTTTGCATAAATATTTGGCACTGAAAGGCAACCTTCTTCATGAATTTGCTGTCCTTCCTTTTCAACGATTTTCGGATTGATCAAACACAATGGCTGATCTTTATCCTCTGAAACATCAATAACCACAACTTGTTTATGTACATCAACTTGTGTTGCTGCCAGACCAATGCCAGGTGCATCGTACATGGTAGCAAACATGTCTTTGATGAATTTTTTTAATTCTGCATCAAATTTTTCAACTGGTTTAGCCACAGTTTTTAAGCGCTTATCTGGTAAAGTTAGAATATTTAGTAATGTCATATCGATAGTTGTTGTTGTTAAAATTAGATAACTTTATCTAATTATAGATAGTCGGCTATAATTGTACGGTTAATATAACCAATGTTTATTTCAAATCTCGCTAAAAAAATTATGTGATTTAGTATTAATTAATTGGTGCTTTAGGCTATAAATAAGCCCAATACGCCTATCATATATTACACATATTATAATATTGGGCATTATTTTACAAAGACAATAGAAAGTTTTGAATAAGTCAGGAACAAAGATAAAAAGAAAATAAAATTACCTAATCAATAAAAAAAGGTGTCTAATAAGCCATCATTAACAAGTTTTTTAACCCAAAGTGGTACGTTTTGCCATGTTCTATCTGTTGTGCAAAGCACTTAATACTAATAAAACCGACAATTTGTCGTGTAAAATGCAACTTTTTTCTTAAAAATGCCACTTGATTCACATATTTTAGTTTAACTTATTGCATAATATGGATAAACTAATCATATAGAAATCAAGGATTTGTCGGAAATGCTTAAAAAACTACATTTACTTTTCATCGCGGTTTTTGTTATAAATACCAGTATTTATGCAGAAATAGAATTAAACCCGTCACACCCAGATACCTATACGGTTGTAAAAGGTGACACATTATGGGACATCTCAGCTCGATTTTTGAAATCGCCCTGGGTATGGCCAGAAGTTTGGCATGCAAATCCACAAATTGAAAACCCGCATTTGATTTATCCTGGAGATGTGATTTCTTTGATATATATTGATGGAAAGCCTCAATTACATGTTGACAGAGGTCACCCTACAATTAAGCTTTCACCTAAAGGCAGAAAAATATCTCATGACGATGCAATAACAACCATACCGCTTCGTGATATAGAACCATTTTTAAAGAAACTCAGAATTCTTACTGAAGAGGAAGTTGACAATGCTCCCTATGTAGTTGCAATTGCTGAAGGGCATTTAAAAGGATCGGAAACCAATAATGTCTATGTTAGAAATCTAGATGATGCCAGACAAGGCGATTTATTTGCCGTCGCTAGACCAAGAATTTTATACAGAGACGTCCCTGTAGATTACCCTTACAAAAACTCTGAATACAAAAAGCGCAAAACAGAAACAAAAAAATGGAAAAAAACCAGCAAATTTACCGGATCTCAAATCATTACCAGGTACTGGAAAAAACACATATATAACTCTTATTGGGACTATGTCAATGTTCTAGGATATGAAGTTGAAGAAATTGCCACAGCTGAAGTGGTTAAATCAGAAGTAAAAGGAACAACCACATTAAGAATAACTGGTAATAAAATAGAAATCTCTGAAGGCGATTTAATTCTGCCTATTAATACCTCAGGTTTTGACCCATACTTCCAACCAAAAGCAGCCACTATTGACGACGATAATATTCGCATTGTAGCACTAAGTAATGCTTACTTTAAAAGTGGAAAATGGCAAATCGTCGCCATTAGTCGAGGGTCAAATGATGGGGTGTCAACTGGCGATGTATTTGATGTTCATCGGCCTGAGAAAATTATCAGGGATGAAATTATGCATCCAAAAAATGATTTAAAATCATTCTTTAAACCCTCAAGTACCAAAGTGGCAATTCCAGAGGAATTTCTTGCAAATATTATGGTTTTTAAAGCCTTTGATAACATATCTTATGCCATTATAGTAGAAGGTAACAGACCAATTCAAATGTTTGATTTTGCAAGAGCCCCATAAGTTACCAATATACAGCGACAACAAAGGCTCTCATTACTGGGGGCCTTTTTTTTAATTACATAAGGATTAAGGTGTTATTATGATGGAATATAATCAAGCATGGCTAATGCTGGTTCATACTAAAGGGTTGGGTATTAGCAGAATAAAAAAACTTTTAACCCATTATGAATCTGTAGAAAACATTTTCCATCACCCCTCTTATCCTCCAAAATTGAATTTACCAAAAGCTGTCCAAAATTCATTAAAAAACCCAGATCTAAAAAGTATTGGTGATGACGTAAACTGGTTAGAGAAAAACAACAATTCCATTCTAACAATTGACAATGACCTTTATCCTCCATTATTAAAAAATACAGACAGCCCTCCTCCTTTATTGTACATTACAGGAAACCCAGACATATTATTGCAACCACAACTGGCAGTGGTTGGTAGCCGCAATGCCAGTGCAGTTGGGCTTACAAACACCCAATCATTCTGTACTGATTTGGCAAAAAAAGGCATTGTAATTACCAGTGGAATGGCATTGGGTGTAGACGGTAAAGCACACATATCTGCGATAAATGCTGGTGGGAAAACCATTGCTGTATTGGGCAATGGACTGGATGTTGTTTATCCAGCTAAACACAAAGAACTTGCCCATAATATTGCCCAAAATGGTGCTCTTATATCAGAGTTTCCAATTGGGACTTCACCAAACGCTCATAATTTCCCAAGAAGGAACAGAATAATTTGTGGATTATCATTAGGTACCTTGGTCATTGAAGCCAGTGTAAAAAGTGGTACATTAATTACTGCCAGGCAAACAATGGAGATCAATCGGCCAGTGATGGCCATTCCTGGCTCAATTCATTCTCCTATGGCAAAAGGCTGCCACTTATTGATTAAACAAGGAGCAAAATTGGTCGAATCTGCAGAAGAGATATTAGAAGAACTTACACCACTTGCACAGTCATTATCATTACAAATACAAGAAAAGTTGTCATTACTTGATGATAAAACTGTTAAATCTTCAAAAAATCCTTATATTAAAGACGAAAATAATGATCATCAAGTGGTTTTAGAAAATGTATTGTATGAAGCAACACCATTAGATGAGATAATTAATAACAGTAGGTTGACAGCCCAAGAGGTTTCGTCCATTCTATTAATACTGGAATTAGAAGACAAAATACGGGCAATGCCTGGAGCACATTATATACGCATATGAATGAAAACATCGTTGAGTTATTACTCTATTTATTCGAAAACTATATTTATGAAAATGAAGAAGCAAGTATGGATGAAAAAACCATACATCAAGGCTTGTCTCAAGCCGGTTTTGCTTCATTAACAATAGACAATGCTTTTAATTGGTTAGAGGATTTACAAAAAGACATTAATTCATATCAGAGCGTACAAATTCAAAACGATAGCTTTAGGGTGTTTACTGCTAAAGAGCATATGAAAATTGACGAAGAAAGCCTGGATTTTATTTTGTACTTGAATAGTTCAGGAATTTTAGACAATGTGCAAAGAGAAATATTAATAAATGCCATAATGAAACTTGAAGTTAATCATTTTGAAGTAGATGATTTACAGTGGTTAGCATTAATGGTATTGTTTTCACAACCCGATCAAGAACAAGCCTTCGCGAATTTAGAAGCGTTATTATTTGAAACAGAAGAGTTATACGAACACTAATATGGCAAAAAACTTACTTATAGTCGAATCACCGGCAAAATCAAAAACAATAGAAAAATACCTAGGCAAAGACTATAAAGTATTAGCATCATATGGTCATATAAGGGATTTATTGCCAAAAACTGGTGCTGTTGATACTGAAAACAACTTCGAAATGACTTATATAGAAGTAGATAGAAACAAGAAGCACATTGATGCCATTGTAAGAGAAGCTAAGAAAGCGGAATCCATCTATCTTGCAACCGATTTAGACAGAGAGGGAGAAGCCATATCTTGGCATGTTTCTGAAATATTAAAAGGCCGTAAACTCTTAAAAGACAAAAATGTTTATCGTGTTGTTTTTAGTGAAATTACTGAAACAGCCATTAAACAAGCAGTAGCGAACCCCAGAGAATTATCAAATGACTTGGTTGATGCCCAACAGGCACGCCGTGCATTGGATTATTTGGTTGGGTTCAATTTATCTCCCTTGTTATGGAAAAAGGTCAGACGGGGATTATCAGCTGGTCGCGTTCAATCACCAGCCCTAAGAATGATAGTCAACCGTGAAGAAGACATTGATGCTTTTAATCCACAAGAATACTGGAGCGTTTCCACACCCTTACAAAAAGATAACTTTGAGTTTATTGCCAATTTAATTCAATTTGAAGGCAAAAAACTTAAGAAATTTGATTTGAATAATGGCAAACAAGTCGATGCCGCCATAAAAAAACTCAAATCTCAAGCTGGCAACAGTTTAAAAGTCACTAAACTCACTGAAAAACAGAGAAAGAGACGCCCTGCTCCACCATTTATAACATCAACTTTACAACAAGAAGCGGCAAGGAAACTTGGTTTTTCAACCAGAAAAACCATGCAAATCGCACAACAACTGTATGAAGGAATGGAAGTTGATGGTTCTGTTCAAGGTCTGATTACTTATATGCGTACTGATTCAGTACAATTATCTCAAGATGCATTACAGAATATAAGAGATACCATTACACATAATTTTGGCAGCGAATTATTACCAGAAGAGCCCAATCACTATAAAGGCAAATCTAAAAACTCACAAGAGGCACATGAAGCTGTTCGTCCAGTCAATGCCATGCTGTCACCTAAAAAAGTGGCTTCAAGTTTAGACAGTGATCAATTGCGTTTATATGACCTGATTTGGAAGCGTTCTTTGGCTTGTCAAATGATTGATGCATTAATTGGAACCGTCTCTGCTGATTATGAATTTGGTGACTCACACATATTAAGAGCCACTGGTTCAACAGTTATTCGTAAAGGATTTTTAACCGTTTATGAAGAAGGCAAAGATGATGAGAAAAAACAAAATAAGAATGTCCTGCCACGTCTAAAAGAAGGCGATTCATCAAATGTCATTAATATCGCAGGCAAACAACACTTTACCGAGCCACCTCCAAGATACTCAGAGGCCAGTTTAGTAAAAGCACTAGAAGAGCATGGAATTGGAAGGCCTTCAACATATGCATCGATTATTAGTACCTTGTTGAATAGGGACTATGTTGAATTAGAACAAAAAAGATTCCATCCAACAGATATTGGTAAAGTGGTTTCTAGGTTTTTACAAAAACACTTTGAAAAATACGTTGATTATGATTTTACTGCTAAATTAGAAGATGCATTGGATGCAGTTTCTCGTGGGGAAGAATCATGGGTACCACTGCTTAAGCAGTTTTGGGTTCCGTTTAAAACTTTATTAGATGACAAAGAAGAATCCGTGAGCCGGGAAGAAGCCCAATACCAACGTGTATTAGGAGACGATCCAAAAACAGGTAAACCTGTAACCGCACGGGTCGGAAAATATGGATCATTTGTCCAAATCGGACATCGCGACGATGAAGACAAGCCACAATTCGCCGGCTTATTACCAGGACAAAAGCTTGATAAAATTACATTCGAAGAAGCAATGGAATTATTTAAGTTGCCAAGAGACCTAGGTGAAACCCCTGAAGGGGAGAAGGTTTCTACTAGTATAGGTCGTTTTGGGCCCTATGTAAAATATGGTACAAAATTTGTTTCTATCAAAAAAGATGTTGAGGCCACCCCGTATGATATTACACTTGAGCAAGCTCAAGAAATTATCACAGAAAAGAAAATTGCTGATGCCAACAGAATCATAGAAACATTTGATGATGGCATTCAAGTACTTAATGGTCGCTGGGGCCCCTATGTAACCGATGGAAATAAAAACGGTAAAATTCCAAAGGAAACTGACCCAAAATCATTAAGCCATGAAGATTGTATTGAAATATTAGCCAATACTCCCTGTCTCTTATACACATCTGACGCTGCCGACGATCTACTCTGTGTAG
>CAJXVJ010000032.1 GCA_913061105.1 uncultured Alcanivoracaceae bacterium
GAGATTTCTGCCTGTCTCGTGGGCTCGGAGATGTGTATAAGAGACAGATATAACTCAATTTCAAGACACATTTATTCTGACGAAATATTAAATGATGCTGTGTACCTAGAAGCTGAATTTGAAGAACTTTCCGATTACATATCAGATACGCAATCCTCGTATCGATACTCTTTTAATGCCAATGGGACCAGTTATCAAAAGGAATTTGTTTCCTCTCATAAAAACCTGAATAAATATATGGGCAATGATGGCATTAAAATAGCCTATAAGAAATCCGATCCATTAATGTCTGGTGTCGCAGCTGTCTTAGAAAGAAATAACGGATTTGGCGCAATAATCAAACACTTTGCTAAAATGTTCTTCTTCGGCGGATTGGGATTTTTGGTGATCAATATGTTTCTAACTCAAGGCATAGTGCAACCAAAGGTTGAATACGACGATGATGAGATCGATTAAGTACAATAACCCATAATTAAAGCCAGAATATTCTAGACATTATTTTGCGGTATTTTTTGTGCGCATCAACTTCTAATTTTATGGCGATTGCCCTAAGAAAGGCTTGTTTTGTCTTGCTCATTGGTATAATTTCCTGGTGTTTTAGTTTAATTTGAAGAAATAACAACCTTAATCAAGTCCATATCAAAGCCCCTTTGGTACAGGTAATTTTGGCGTTTGAGTTTGTCTTTGAAGTCTATTATTTCTTTGCCTTTGTATTTTTTTTCATAGATGGCTTTGACGACGTCTTCGAAATCTAATTCTTCTTGAATAGAGGTGTCATGGGCCATGTGGGAATCAATGCCTTTTTGTTTTAATTCCATGAGTATTTTCTTTGGGCCAAAACCTTTTCTTGATCGGCTGCGCCAGAATATTTCTGCGAAGCGTTGGTCATTCAAGTAATTGTCTTTTAAACATTCTTCGATAACGATTTCGATGCTGTCTTGTTCATATTCTTTGCGGGTAAGTTTGTCTTGTAACTCTTTAACAGAATGCTCACGCATAACCAAAGAAGCCAGGGCAGATGCCCTGGCTTTTTCTAAATCCGTTCTCAGTGTGTAGTTCTTTTTACTCACTTGGATGGTTATTTTTCTTTGGCTTTTTCTTCAGCTTTGTCAGCATTCTGTTTAGGCATAAGAATTTCACGCAATTTGTCTTCGAGTTCTTGCCCTGTTTCAGGGTTGTCTTGCATGTACATTTTGGCGTTTTCTTTGCCTTGACCAATTCGGGTCTCACCGTAAGAGTACCAAGACCCTGATTTGTTCACCAAGTTATGTGCCACTCCTAAATCGATGAGCTCGCCTAAACGTGATATGCCTTGACCATAAACAATTTCAAATTGAACTTGTTTGAATGGAGGAGCCATTTTGTTTTTGACCACTTTAACGCGGGTTTCGTTGCCCAGAATTTCATCGCCTTTCTTAATCGCGCCGATGCGGCGAATATCCAATCTTACTGAGGCATAAAATTTCAATGCATTACCACCTGTAGTGGTTTCTGGAGAACCAAACATCACCCCAATTTTCATGCGAATTTGGTTAATAAATATCACCATACAATTGGTGCGTTTAATATTGGCCGTTAATTTTCTCAATGCTTGAGACATTAATCTTGCTTGTAATCCCATATGAGAATCACCCATATCGCCTTCAATCTCTGCCCGTGGAGTTAGTGCTGCAACCGAATCAATAACAACCAAGTCCACTGCACCTGAACGCACTAACATGTCTGTAATTTCTAAGGCTTGTTCGCCTGTATCTGGCTGTGAGATTAATAAATCATTGATGTTAACGCCCAATTTTTCAGCATACTGTGGATCCAGTGCATGCTCAGCATCAACAAAAGCGGCTGTACCACCGGCTTTTTGACATTCTGCAATGGCATGAAGTGTCAAAGTTGTTTTACCAGAAGACTCAGGACCATAAATTTCGATGACTCTGCCTTTGGGTAGGCCTCCAATGCCCAATGCAACGTCTAAGCCAATTGAACCAGTTGAATAAACTTCACCAACCAATGTGCTTTGATCGCCCAAACGCATGACCGAACCTTTACCAAATTGCTTTTCAATTTGACCTAAGGCAGCGGACAGTGCCTTCTTTTTATTTTCATCCATATTTAACTCCAAAATTTTTGCTTGTTTATTCATGATTAATTAGCCTCGTATTATAGTATGAGTGAGTAAATTTAAATACAGTAATTTACCTATTTTTATGTAGGAATCTTTCCTACACTCTATTTTCTGATATAGAAATTAGGGTATACG
This sequence comes from uncultured Alcanivoracaceae bacterium, assembly GCA_913061105.1. GTDB lineage: Bacteria > Pseudomonadota > Gammaproteobacteria > Xanthomonadales > Marinicellaceae > NORP309. The sequence goes on from CAJXVJ010000032.1 coordinate 2,258, forward strand.
AAGCATTTTAGGGATTGCCATTCTCAAAACATGAGAATAAAAAAAATTAATTACTTTAAGTTATTAAAGGTCTCTAATATTCTAATGAATCAAACTCTTGAATATTCTTTAATAGAAATGCTGTGTGTTTGACTAATTTTTCACGGCTGTTGGCATTTTTTATTCTGCGCATTGAATCGCTGATAGCAATCCACCAACGCATGTGCGCTGCACTTAACTGTGCAGCAACAGGGACTAAGTCCCGTATTAATAGTATTGAGTTAATAGATGTTTTTTTTAAAAGAACCATGCTTTCTAGATCTAATTCATTGTTTTCTAATTTTTGAATGAGTAATTCTATGATTTCAGGGTTTTGTTCTAAAGCGCTTGAACTCAAGGGTTCTGCGTTACTGTCTAAAAATGCAATGTCTAAATAAGATAAAAAGCTACGCAGTGATCCACGTAAACTTAACCACAGCTCTTTTCTTCGACTCTGTTCCTTGGTCTTTTGTATATAAGAAAACAAGCCAATCAAAAAGAAACCTTCTAAACAAAATCCTAATAGCTCTGGTACTAAATTTTCTAAAAAAGCACCTTCACCAGAATAATTCATAAAATAAATATAAAGCAGTACACCCACTACTCCAAAAAACGCCATGGGTGCATAGGCTAAATATTTATTCATCTTCATCTCCTTGTGCATATGCTTTAACCACTTTAACAATTTTACTGGCTTCTTGTTGGGTTAAATCTATCGGTAAATCTTTGATAAATACAGTTAAGTCTTCTCTTATCGCGATAGGTATGATTCCTGAATCAGCATCGACATTAATTAAGGTTATATCTTCCAAAGCCTTTTGCTCTTCTTTTCCTAATCTTTTTTGAGCTTGGCTGCCTTGTTTCGAAACAGTTTTAGACACAAAATTTTCTGGATCATCAATCCACGAGAAATAATCAGCCAGTGTTGATTTCAATCGGGCATTATATAAATTCAGAGCTTCTACTCTTATGCTGCTGTCTTCCAATTTATGTATGCGAGAACATAAATTATCTACATCTAATAAACGCAAATTTAGTCGCTCTTCAGCAGAAATATGATCTAACAATTGTACGGCGGCAATATTTCTACTACGTGCTACAGCAGGATTTAATACACCAGATTTTGCTGATTCACGTAAATAAGTGAGCAAACCATTCTTTGAATAATCTTCTGTAGCCATGATATTTCCAAGTTATATATTCAATCATGATACAAAATAATCTATACATATGGAATTAAACCACTTAAAATTGCCTACAATTAATTTATTATTATCGTATTATGGCTGTCAGTGTATTTGATTTATTTAAAGTAGGAATTGGACCATCGAGTTCACATACGGTTGGACCAATGCGTGCGGCTTATTTATTTTGTCAACAATTACAGACCCGTAAGATCATTGATGGTGTTACAAGCATTAAGACAGAATTGTTTGGATCATTGGGGCACACTGGCAGAGGCCATGGGACAGATAAAGCCATTATATTAGGATTAAGTGGTTATCAACCTGATAAAATTGATCCTGATTTGATTGATGGCATCATGGAAAATGTTGAGAAACAAAAGCAAATACAACTCTCCAAAGACTCTAGCATCGACTTTAATGCCAAAAAGCACATGATGTTTCACAAACGCAAAATGCTTCCATTGCATTCCAATGGCATGCGTTTTATTGCTTTTGATAAAGACGGCAATGAACTATTAACAAAAGACTTTTACTCGGTTGGTGGTGGATTTATTATTTCCCATAACAAACTGGCACAAAAAGAGATTGTCGAAGATGCAACTGAGTTGCCTTATTCTTTTAACTCGGGTGAAGAATTATTAGAGCTGTGTAATAAGAATAATCTAACCATTGCAGAATTAATGTATCACAATGAAAAAACCTGGTTAAGCAAAGCGCAAATAAACAAGAAATTAGATAGTTTGTGGCAAGTTTTTAAAGCCTGTGTAGACCGAGGCTTAAATTCTGCTGGAATTTTACCAGGTGGTTTGAAAGTTAAACGCCGCGCGCCTGAATTATTCCAGGAACTGCGAGATAAACCACAAGCTGCATTAAGAGATCCGTTGACAATTCTTGATTGGGTTAATCTCTATGCACTTGCAGTCAGCGAAGAAAATGCTGCCGGTGGTCGTGTGGTCACCGCCCCTACCAATGGAGCCGCTGGTATTATTCCAGCAGTCTTACATTATTATTACCATTTTTGCCCAGATGCCAACATTCAAGGAGTCAGAAACTTTATTCTGACTGCTGGAGCCGTGGGCATGTTGTATAAGAAAAATGCATCAATCTCAGGGGCTGAAGTGGGTTGTCAGGGCGAAGTTGGCGTGGCTTGTTCAATGGCGGCAGCAGGTTTGGCAGCGGCTTGTCATGAATCTCCTGAACACATAGAAAATGCCGCAGAAATTGCCATGGAACACAATTTGGGTCTAACATGTGATCCAATTGGTGGATTAGTACAAATACCCTGTATTGAACGCAATGCCATGGGCGCGGTAAAAGCCATTAACGCCTTTCGCATGTCATCCAAAGGCGATGGCAGTCATTGGGTCTCACTAGATAAAGTCATTAAGACCATGAAGATAACTGGTCAAGACATGCAATCTAAATACAAAGAAACTTCACGTGGTGGATTGGCTGTAAATATTATTGAGTGTTGACGCCCTGCGTATGTTGTACTTTTGAAGTGCAACGGAAAAACTATCCACTTCACGTACTGGTTAGGAAGATTAAGCACTTTAGTTTTGTTCATCAGATTTTAATGTTGAAAATGATGGAGGACATTTCTTAACTCGTTTAGAAATTTCTTCAAGTATGTCATTTTCAACAACCCCAGGACCCATTACGCTATAACTCAGTTTCATCTGTATCCAAGAGCGGCCAACTTTGTTAGAGAAAAGTTCACAGGTTTCTTCTGTTAACCAATTTTTCCAATCAGCTGTAAATATTCCTGCCCCCGCAAGCATGCGACGAAGGTCCAGCTCTGACATAATTGAATTTGCATGGGCATTAAACTCGACAAGCTCAGATGGTGTTAACTCTAATCCAGATTGAGCTTTGGCTAGAGTTGCTGAGTAATCACTTCCTCTTATTGATAATCTATCATTATCTCTGTTTACTCGGAGTTCTGTTGCTATTTGAAATCTGAGTAATTGTTCATTTTGTTGTAGTTGTAAAATAACAAGAACAATTCCAACAATGATTCCAATAGCACCAAGGAACTCAATATAGTCTTTAATTCGATTCATAAGTCTTCCTTACGCCGCATTATGCGGGATTATAAGTGGAGGCTGAATTGGGCGTACAATACGCGAAGCGTATGCCCAATTTAGCCGGAGCTTATAATGTCCGTATGAATGCTTTGTTATGTGCGAATTCTTGTTTTAGCCACCAATTTTACGATGTATATTTTTAATGCCACTCTCCATCTTTTCTCGAGCTGATGAGTTAGCTGAATGAACACCCATTTTTGGTGGTACAAAACCATTAGTATAAACTTGCTCTTCAATCCAAACTACAACGTCGTAACCCGTACCATGCTCATCGTCACCCAAGTCATGATCTAGACTTATTTCAGTGACCTTACCAGTTTTTAAGAGCTCAATTACTTCCTCTGGCCAATATACCCTTACCCAGCCTTCTGGTGTTTTTCGTTCATCATCCAAATATACTTTCATAAGGTTCATTCTAAATTTAGGTGAACATAACGCCGAGCTAACCTGCTAGTGCTTGTATGATCAGGGACGATCATACAAGCGCTCGTCTGTGTTGTGCCCTTTTGATAGGTGGTGCAGCCTTTTGAACACTCGGTCATAGTATTTATTCCATTTTAATTTATTCTACTTAGATGATGATAACTCAAGCCACCGACCAGATAAACTAATTTTATATTTAACAACGCAAATCTCTAACAAAGGGACAGGTTAGCTCGGCGATAAGTGGCGCATGGATGCGCCACTTATCAACTTGATAGTAGTGCATTAATGCACATTAATCTGTTCAAAACCATCATTTTTGCCTCTTATTTAGTGTTATTTACCAGTATCTTAAGGTTTTTAACTGTTTTTGTGTAGGTTTTATGCGTAGAATACGTGATTAATTTGCACGAATGCTTTATTATCAGTAAATATCGTGTTTAATGTGCAATTTTATGAAATTATTAGATCAAGTCAGAACCAAAATTAAGTTTCTGCATTACAGTGATGGAACAGAAAAGAATTATATTTACTGGATTCGACAATACATTTTATTTCATCAAAAAAAACACCCAAAAGACATGGGGAAATTAGAAATTGAACAATATTTATCCTATTTAGCAACACACAGGAAGGTTTCTGCAACCACACAAAATCAAGCGTTTAATGCGCTGTTGTTTTTATACAATCAAGTATTACAAATCTCCCTTAAAGATGAAAACATCAATGCATTAAGAGCCAAACAAAGGGTTCATTTGCCAACGGTACTAAGTACCAAAGAAGTTAAACTCATCCTCAGTCAATTTAAAAACAACATTTATAAAACCATTTCTGAAACCATTTATGGTTGCGGATTACGGCTTTCTGAAGTGTTAAATTTAAGAGTGAAAGACATTGATTTCGACTACAATAGAATGATAATTTGGGACAGCAAATCCCTGGACGACAGGTCTTTACCATTGCCAGAAAGACTACTAGAAAAATTTAAAGCACAAATTAAACACAATAAATCTTTACATGATGATGATTTAAGAAAAGGATTAGGCACTGTTGAATTGCCCAATGCGCTTGCAAGAAAATATCCAAATGCAGCAAAAGAATTTAAATGGCAATACTTATTTCCGATGGCTAAGGTATCAAAAGTGCCAAAGTCTTCACTAAAAAGAAGACACCATGTTTTGGAAAGCACCTATAGTAGAAATTTAAGAAAAGCTGTCATAGCCTCAGAAGTGAATAAAAAAGTAACTGCCCATACTTTTAGGCATTCCTATGCAACACATTTATTACAAGCTGGTATTGATATTCGCACGATTCAAGAATTATTAGGCCATAAACGCTTAGAAACAACGATGATATACACACATGTTGTCAAAGAGTTGAGCATTCAAAATAGATTTAGTCCTTTAGATTATTTGTGAACTGACTCTTATGAAATCTATTAATGATATGCACTTAGTAGTTTTAAAAGTAAGTAAATGTAGAGTATAATTTGATAAAATAATTTGGAGTATTGTATGTCACTGTTGATTAAAAATGGTACTGTCGTATCCGACGGACAACGTAAAAAAACTAACATTTACTGTAATGATGGTGTTATAAAAGCCATTGGCAATGATTTGGACGTGCCCAGTAATACTCAGGTCATAGATGCCAATGGCCAATACGTTATGCCTGGTGGTATTGATCCACATACACACATGCAATTGCCTTTTATGGGCACTGTTGCCAGTGAAGATTTTTATACTGGCACAGCGGCAGGCCTGGCTGGTGGCACCACCATGATCATTGATTTTGTTATACCTGGTCCGCAACAAAACATCATGGAAGCTTACAATCAGTGGAGGGAATGGTCAGAAAAATCCTGTTCCAATTATTCATTTCACGTGGCCATAACTTGGTGGGATGAAACAGTAAAAGCGGACATGAAAACATTGGTTGAAGAAGAAGGGGTGAATAGCTTTAAACATTTTATGGCATACAAAGGTGCAATCATGGCCGATGATGAAATCATGTATAACAGTTTTTCTCGTTCTTTAGAATTGGGCGCTATTCCAACTTGTCATGCTGAAAATGGTGAAATGGTTTTTCAACTACAAAAACAATTATTGGCTCAAGGCATTACTGGGCCAGAAGGCCACCCTTTATCAAGACCACCTGCTGCTGAAGCTGAAGCGGCTAATCGTGCCATAAAAATTGCCGATGTAATTGGCGTACCAGTTTATCTGGTGCATGTATCAACAGAAGATGCTTTAAATGAAATCACCCAAGCACGTAACAATGGCCAACGGGTTTATGGTGAATGTTTGGCCGGTCATTTATTGGTCGATGAAAGTGTTTATCAAGACACCAATTTTGAATCTGCTGCTGCACATGTGATGTCTCCTCCATTTCGATCACCAGAACACCAAACAGCTTTATGGAAAGGCTTACAGTCGGGCAATTTACAAACAACAGCCACAGATCACTGTTGTTTCTGTGCCGATCAGAAAGCAGTGGGCAAAGATGACTTTAGTAAAATACCCAATGGCACCGCAGGAATTGAAGACCGAATGGCAGTGTTGTGGACCCATGGAGTCAGCACTGGCAAATTAACGCCTGAGGAATTTGTGGATATAACCTCAACCAATGCCGCCAAAATATTTAATATCCATCCGCGAAAAGGTTCTATTCAAGTGGGATCTGATGCCGATATTGTTGTTTGGGATCCAGAGTTAAGCAAAACCATTTCTGCCAAAACCCACCACCAGAACATTGATTTTAATATTTTTGAAGGCATGCAAGTCAAGGGCTTGCCCTCACATACGATTTGTAATGGTGTGCTTAAATATGCCAATGGCACATTGATGGCTGAAAAAGGATCAGGACAATACATTAAGCGCCCTGCTTTTCAACCTGTTTTCGATGCATTGGGAAAAATTGCCAAGGCCAATAAACCTGAAGCTGTTAAAAGATAAACTTTATGAACAAACAAAAACGCACGGAGATCTTTAAACGCTTAAAACAAATCAATCCCAATCCCACGACTGAATTAGAGTATGCATCGGCTTTTGAATTGTTAATCGCGGTGATATTATCGGCTCAAGCCACAGATGTGGGTGTTAATAAAGCCACCTTTCGGTTATTTAAAGTGGCCGATACGCCACAAAAAATGTTCGATTTGGGTTTAGAAACACTCAAAGATTATATTAAAACCATTGGTTTGTTTAATTCAAAGGCAAAAAACGTCATAAAAACCTGTCAAATTTTGGTTGAAAAACACAACAGTGTTGTGCCTGATAATCGCAAAGACTTGGAGGCCTTACCGGGAGTCGGAAGAAAAACTGCCAATGTGGTTCTCAATACATTCTTTGGACAACCGACCATGGCAGTTGATACACATATTTTTCGGGTTTCAAAACGCACTAAATTAGCACATGGTAAAGATGTCTTACAAATTGAAAAAAGCCTAGTGCGGTTAATTCCAAAAGAGTACTTGATGGATGCTCACCATTGGCTCATATTGCACGGAAGATACATCTGCAAAGCCAGAAAACCGAACTGTAAGGAATGTATTATTGAAGATTTGTGTGAATATAATAAGAAAATATTGTAAGGGTTTTACTTAAGTTTCAGTTTGAAAAAGTTGTTAATTTTTGCCCAAAATGTAATTTTCCCTAATGTTCGATATTTGGTTAGCTTCCGTAATTTATTGACTTTCCATTTAATAAAAAATTGACTTTTTAAGTTTGATTTAAAACATATTTTTGCCCTTTGATACAATTCAATATCCATAGCATTCAATTGCTTAATTTTATCTATGTGGTGCGGCTTAAATTCAATCAGTCTATTCTTATCTTTTTTATTACTTGAACTGTAAACTGGCAATTTCCATCGGTATTGTTGTTGAAATAATATTAAACTTTCATCAAAATACTCTACCAAACCAAAGGTTGTTTTGCGGATTAAATTATCCATCGCCAAGTCAATTGCTTCAGATGGTGGCATTTGAATCCTAACAGCACTGCGGCCTTTATTGATCAGCATTTTTGTTTGAAGGTTTTCTAGTTCAAAAATTGGCGTGCTTAAAAATTTGCTTAAATCAAATTCCTCAGGTGGAAAATCTTTTAATAAATAAGGACTCTTACCTTCAGAGGCATGCTGACAAAATGATTTAACCCTATCAATGGGATCTCTCAGAAATGTCACAACATCAATTGAATCAGCAAGTTCAAGTCCTGTTTTGATAGGTGCATGTCCTGTAAACAAGGAAACTTGACTTTGTTTATCATTAGGTAAAGACTTAAAATTGATCAAATCTTGATCGATATCACCAGTAAACTGAAAATAATTTTCGTTTCCATATTGCTCAATAAGAATATTTGTAAACGTTGTACCTGCTGTTTTAGGTATGTGTAAAAACCTGAGCTTATTCAAAAAGATTTCTCATTGTATTATTTTATTTAAATGGGTTTATTATGTTTATTATAAGTTAATTTTAGCTATCTGGTCTTATGAACTGCAAATATTTGTCAATTTAAAATTTGCGTTTATATTTAAGCCATAAACTATAGTATCATAGTGTTTAAATTATAATTATTGTAATTTAATATTAAATTAGTCAATTGCTTCACAAAAATTTTACTTTTTTTATGTAAAATAAAATATTAATTTATTATTCACACAGATATCAACAAAGGTTATTATGCGTAAACTGAATCTATTCATTTTAGGAACATTTTTTTCATCCGTTTGTTTCTCTTTTAGTACCTCACCACAGACTGGTTTTCCTGTCAATTTATCCAATTCGAAATTGATACGTGCAGGCTCATCTACGATTGAAAATATTATGGGTGATTCCAAACCAGAAATTATTGTTGGTGATTCTGGTGGAATGGTCTATGCAGTGAACTCTACAGGAAGCGAGTTATGGCGGTACAACACAGGTACTGCATCTATCGAATCTAAGCCTGCGGTTGCTGATTTAGATGGCAATGGAACAAAGGAAATCATTGTCTCATCTGGTAGCACATTTACGGCTGCTGCAGTAGGCTCATTAACTGTATTGAATAATAATGGTACTTTTAAATGCAATTACACACCACAACCATTTTCACCCCAAGGAGCATTAGGAGTATTTAGTTCTCCAGCAGTGGCCAATTTGGACAGTGATCCAGAACTGGAAATTGTAATCGGAGATTGGGGTGCCAATATACTGGTTCTTAATCATGATTGTTCAATATTATGGAGGAGTCAACAAGCTCCTGCTGTAACTGGCGTTCAACTTCCTCCAGGTTTTAATGAACAAGTGGCTCCACATAAAGTTTATGTGAATGATACAATTTGGTCATCACCTGCCATTGCCGATATGAATAAAGATGGTCAATTAGACATCATTATAGGCGTAGATTCTCATATAGATGATAACAATATCACCATCGATGGTGGCAGAATACTGGTGATCAATGGTCATAATGGAACCGTTCAAACAGCCATTGATATTGATGAAGTCATCTGGTCATCACCTGCCATTGCAGATATCAACAATGATGGCAATTTAGATATTATTGTTGGAACTGGTTATTGTTGGCAAAACCCGCCTTGTGTGCCCGCAAATATTTCACATGCTGTGGACAATAAAATTTATGCTTATAATTTGAATGGAACACCCATTGCTGGTTGGCCATTTGATTTGGGTGATTTTGCCACAGTTACCAGTTCACCTGCAATTGCGGATATTGATGGAGATGGCTCTTTAGAAGTCATAGTGCACGCATTTTTAATTGGATCTGGCCCTCCAGAAGTGGGTAAAGTCATTGTTCTCAATAGCAATGGCACACCTAAATGGCAACGAAGACCTAATGTCCCGAACTTTTGCGACCCAAATGGCTGCACTTTTATAGAATATGCCGCAAAAAATGCCTCACCTATAGTGGTTGATATGACAGGCGATGGTGAGCTAGATGTTATTTTGCCCAGTAATTTTGATATTGTGATATGGGATAAAAATGGGACTCAATTATTACCTCTCCCTCCTCCTGGAGTCAGAATGCTAACTAGTTTTACCATTTCAAGCACGCCAAACATTGCTGATTTGGATCAAGATGGTGATTACGAATTGATAGCAACTGGTAGCAATGCATTTACTAATCCTGCATTACCAGCATCGATTTATGTATGGGACATTGATGCGGCAACATCCACCTTTTTACCGTGGAGATCATTTAGAAATGGACCTAAAAACAATGGTTTATTCTTGGCTGATGAAATCTTTGAGAATGGATTTGAGTAGATAATTGTATAGTTAGTAGATTTCACTTAAAATACAATTTTTACAACACTAAACTAAATGGTCTTTAGTTCTCCGCTGTTTCTATTTGGCTTTCTGCCATTGATATTAATGGCTTATTATTTAGCTCCTCGCTCTATTAAAAATGGTGTGCTATTGGTATTTAGCTTATTATTTTATGCCTGGGGTGAAGTCTTTTATTTGGGCATCATGCTTGTTAGTATTGTTTCCAATTATATATTTGGTCTCTTAATAGACAAACAATTTCAAAAATCAAAACCAGCAAAGATCTATCTATTTTTTGCCGTTTCAATCAATTTACTATTACTCACAACATTTAAATACGCCAATTTTATTAATGATAATTTAAATCATTTAATCACAACTTTTGGCTTTGATGCGATAACCATAGAACCGATTCATTTGCCACTTGGTATTTCATTTTTTACCTTCCAAGCCATATCCTATATTGTCGATGTCTATCGCAAACAAGTTGTGGTTCAGAAAAATGTATTTCAGTTGGCCTTATATATTTCATTATTTCCACAACTCATAGCAGGACCGATTGTTAGGTACAATCAAGTTGCCGATCAAATTATCAACAGAATACACTCATTAGATTTGTTTGCCAGTGGTGTACAAAGATTTATCTATGGGTTAGCCAAGAAGGTTTTAATTGCGAATAGTTTGGGAGAAGTGGCAGATTCTATTTTCTCAGTATCTGGCAATGATTTGAGTATGCCTTTGGCTTGGATTGGCATCATAGCCTATACATTGCAAATTTATTTTGATTTTTCAGGTTATTCAGACATGGCCATTGGTTTGGGCAAAATGTTTGGGTTTAAATTTTTAGAGAACTTTAACTACCCTTATATTGCCACATCTTTGGGTGAGTTCTGGCGCCGTTGGCACATATCTTTATCGACTTGGTTCCGAGATTATTTGTATATCCCTTTGGGTGGCAATAGGGTTTCCAAAATAAAAATCTATAGAAACCTTATCTTGGTCTTTACCCTGACAGGTTTCTGGCATGGCGCCAGCTGGAATTTCTTGGTGTGGGGTTTGTTCCATGGTTCATTCTTAATGTTAGAGAATTCTGGTTTTAAAAACAGTCTCAATAATTTGTGGAAACCTTTTCAACACTTGTATTTACTTTTGGTTGTGATCATCGGTTGGGTGTTTTTTAGATCTGAAAATTTATCCGACGCCATACATTATATTACAGTACTATTTAATCCTGACACCATTAATTCATCCGCATTACAATACAATCAATTTGTGACCAATGAATCCATTATTGCCCTGTGTTTTGGTCTATTTCTATGTACACCAATTTATCAACAGTTTAAAAAATTATTGAACAAACCAAATAAACCATTTGCTCAAGCCATATCCATTGAAGTCAGTCATGTGTTATTGTTATCAAGTTTACTGTTTTTAAGCCTTGTTAAAATATCTGCGTCTACTTACAACCCTTTTATTTATTTTAGGTTTTGATGCAATGAGTCAATTATCAATACAGAAAAATCTAAAAAATGCAGCCATTATTGGTGTTTTCATTGTGTCTCTATTTGTGCCATTTTTTATTGGAATATTTGAACAAGGCAGTATCGTGTCTGATGTCGAAAAAAGAAAATTGGCTAAATTTCCACAACTGCCTACCGATGTTGATACCTTTATTGAAATGCCAATAAAAATTGATCAATATTTTTCAGACCATTTTGGTTTGAGGCAGACGCTCACAAATACCTACAAAACACTCAAAACCAAATTGGGAGATTCACCCACTGATGATGTCACTATTGGCAAAGATGGTTGGTTGTTTTTGGGTTCTAACAAAGTGGGATATAACAAATTTGGTGATCCTATTGGAGATTTCAAAAACAAAAACCTTTACTCTGATGAGCAACTTAAGCAAATAACCCATTACTTAAATGGTCAATACAAATGGCTACAAAAACAAGGCATAGCTTATGTGTTTTTTATTGCCCCCAATAAACACACCATCTATTCAGACAAATTGCCAGAATACATCACCAAAGTAAATCAACTCTCCGCCACTGATCAGTTGATTCAAAGTCTAAGGGCAAATACTAATATACCTGTGATAGATTTAAGAGATCGACTTATTCAAGCAAAAGCTAAACAGTTATATTACAAAGGTGATACGCACTGGAATCATGAAGCAGCCAATATTGCACAGCATCAGGTTATGCAAACCATAGAATCGCTATTCAAAGGCAAAATAAATGCAGAACTATTCGAAATCATAGATCCTAAAACAGGATTTAATGGCGATTTGGCGCAATTTATTGGTGCACAAAACTATGATAGTTTTAGTCCAAAACCTAATCTAAAGAATGCCTGTAAAGTCAAAACCAAACAAAACAATTCTAAAGGCACCAATTACACCACTATCTGTTCAAGCCAAACATTAAAAACCATTATTTATGGTGACTCCTTTTTCAAAAATTTCATGATGCAGTATTTTTCTGTCAAGTTTAACCAAGCCACCTTTTTATGGCGCAAACCACATTACAAATCCTTAAATCAAGAAATTAAATTACACAAACCTGACATTGTTGTGGAAGAATGGGTAGAAAGACATTTGCCTTATGTACCTAGAGATTATGACATTTTCGAACGTGTCAAATAATCTTTTATTGATGAAGTTTCAGGTTTTAATCCAAACCATAATTCGAACGATAATGCAGCCTGTTCGATAAGCATACCTAAACCGTCACTGATTTGTTGTATATTTTTTGATCGACAAAATTCCATAAATGGATTTGCAGTTAATCCATAACTTAAATCATAGGCAATGGTTTTTTCATGAACATGATGTGTTTGGAATTTGAGTGTTTTTCCTTGATGGCCTAATGAACTGGCATGAATGATTAAATCAAATTTTTGTTGGTGTACTTCTAAATCATCAAAATTAATGGCATGGGTATTTTTAAAAACACATATTTGTTCGGCTTTTTCAATACTGCGGTTGGCAATCATCACTTGTTTGGGGTTTTTATTAAATATAGCTGGAACAATGCCTTGAGTAGCACCACCTGCTCCCAATATCAATATGGATTTATTTTTGAATTTAAACCCAAGTCTTTTTTTTATGTCTTTAACAAACCCTTTTCCATCCGTATTGTCTCCACATAAAAGAGAGTTTTTGTTTTTATAAAATGTGTTAACAGCTTGTGATAATTTCGCACTCTTTTTAACTTTATCAACCACTGATAATGCCAGTGATTTGTGTGGTAATGTTACATTCGCTCCTAAACCTCCTGCATCAAAAAATTCTTTTACTGAAGCCGCAAATTCAGTTTCATGCACTTGCATTAAATCATATTCAATTGTTAGATCAAATTGCTTGGCAAACATTTGATGGATTTGTGGTGACAAGCTATGACTAACAGGATCTCCAAATAAAGCCAGTTTATGGATCTTATTTTTCATTAAGATAATCTAATATCCTATCAGCGTAATAGGTCAAAATGGCATCGCACCCAGCTCTTTTAAAACACATAATGCTCTCCATAATGGCTTTCTTTTCTTCTAAATAACCATTGTCAATGGCACTTTGTAACATGGCATATTCACCGCTGACTTGGTAGGCAAAAATTGGAGCATTAAAGGCAGAACTGGCTTGACTAATGATATCCAAATAAGGCATGCCTGGTTTAACCATCACCATATCAGCACCTTCATCAATGTCCATGGCAATCTCTTCTAATGCTTCTTTGGTATTTGCTGGGTTCATTTGGTAACTTTCTTTAGTGCTTTTACCTAAATTACCTGCAGAGCCAACTGCATCACGAAAAGGACCATAAAAACAACTGGCATATTTTGCCGAATAAGCCAGTATAGATGTATTAACTAAATCATTTAACTCTAAGGTTTGTCTGATTTTTAAAATCCTGCCATCCATCATGTCTGATGGCGAAACAATGTCCACTCCTGCTTGTGCATGACTTAAAGCCTGTTTGCACAAAACTTCGATGGTTTCATCATTGATGACATATCCTTCTGTATCAATCAACCCATCTTGACCATGTATGGTATATGGATCAAGGGCAACATCAGATATGACCAATATTTCTGGCAATGCTTGCTTAATGGCTCTGATGGTTCTTTGTACCAATCCATCATCGCTATAGGCTTCTTCTGCATATTCAGATTTTTTATCCGCAGTCACCACTGGAAATAATACCACTGCTTTGAGTCCCATCCCAAAAAGATGGGTTAATTTTTCCACCAACAAATCTTGAGACATACGAAACACACCTGGCATTGATTCAATGGCTTCTTGGCGGTTTTCGCCTTCTAAAACAAATACTGGCCAAATCAAATCACTGGCATGTATGTGGTTTTCTGCTACTAAACTGCGGATAGAATCAGTAAACCTTAATCGTCTTTTTCTGGTTAATGGATAATTTGTCATTTATGTGTCTAAATATTTACAAGAATGGTATTGTAACTGAATTTTACTAGAGTTCAAATCCCCTATGTTGTAATATAGCGAATTGTCAACAACCACAACACTTTTAGATGATTCATCGCCTTAACAATGTCGAGATATTTTCACCCAAACCATTGGGCAAATGTCACCTTTTGGTGGCTGCAGGAAAAATTGTTGCACTTTCAAAAGAAGTGATTGAAATTGATCAAAATTTACTGGCATCAGACATTGACTTTGCAGGAAAGAGACTGGTGCCGGGGTTAATAGATGGGCATGCGCACATTACTGGCGGCGGTGGAGAAGCTGGGTTTAAAACCAAAGTCCCAGCAGTTGAACTGAGTCAGTATACAAAAGCAGGTGTGACCTCAGTCATTGGCTTATTGGGAACCGATGATGTGACCAGAAATACTTCATCTGTTATTGCTCAAGTCTATGCCTTGCGCGAACAAGGCATCAGTGCTTGGTGCTATACAGGCGGTTACCACATACCATTAACCACATTGACTGATTCTGTTCTTAAAGACATGGTTCATATCGAACCCATCATAGGTGTGGGTGAATTGGCCATATCAGATCACCGATCATCACAGCCTACTCTCAATGAAATCGCACGCATTGCTGGCGATGTCCATGTAGCAGGAATCATGACAGGTAAAGCGGGTATCCTGCATTTTCATTTGGGTGATGGCAGCAGAGGCTTGGATTTGTTAGAAAAAATAATGGATGAAACTGAAATTCCGCCACGAGTATTGAACCCAACACATTGTAACCGCAATATTCCTTTGTTTGAGCAAGCCTGTGAGTTAACCAAAAGAGGCATCAATATTGATGTAACAGCTTTCCCACCAAATGAAAGCGACACAGAATATTCAGCAGCTGAATCCTATAGAAGATACACAGCAGGTGGTTTTGATAAACAAAAATTCACCATCTCATCTGATGGCGGCGGATGTTTACCGCATTTTAATGAACAAGGCGAATTGTTACATTTAGACTATGGAAAGTGCACTTTACTCAGTGATTGTATAAAAGAATTACTAGACGAAGGCCATAATCTTGAAGATGTTATCGCACCGTTTACCAGTAATGTTGCTGCGTTATTAAGATTAAACAATAAGGGTCAAATTAAAGTTGGCCATGATGCAGATCTGGTCATATTAGACAAAGACAATACCATTGAATCAGTCATGGCATTGGGTCAATGGCATCAAAAAAATCACAAAACAGTTAAATACGGTTGTTTTGAACAAACATAAATTAAAACAAATACTAAGGAGTCATTATGTGCCCTGCTTCGGCAATTGAAAACGTAGACCGCGGATGGATAATCCCAATCGGTGGAGCGGAAGACAAAGAAAACGACATGAAAATTCTGCACCGTTTCTGGGAATTATCTGGCGGTGATGATGCACGAATTTTAATTATCCCAACAGCCTCTCAACTTGAGGATACCGGACCAAGATACGTAGAAATATTTGAAAATTTTGGTGGAAAAGCCATGTATATTCGTGTTGATGAACGCGAAGATTGTTTTGAAGAGCGCATTCAAGGCAAACTCAAAAGGGCCACCGGCATATTTATCACTGGCGGCAACCAATTGCGTTTATCTACTATATTAGGAGGCACACCTGTGGCCAAACTGATCCGAGACTTGAATGCACAGGGCATACATATTGCTGGTACATCAGCTGGGGCTGCCATCATGTCTGAGCACATGATAGCTGGTGGAAGAACTGGACCTACTCCTAAAGAAGATGGGGCTGTGATGGCACCTGGCTTGGGACTTACCAATAAAATTATTGTTGATCAACATTTCAGACAACGCGATAGAATCGGTCGGTTAATGTCTGCATTATCCTACAATCCATTTATATCTGGGTTTGGAGTTGATGAAGACACAGCAGCATTTATTGGACCTGATGGCGTGATGGAAGTAGTCGGAGCTGGAGCAGTGACAGTGGTTGACCCAGGCGAACTCACTCACTCATCCATGCACGATGCCCGTCACAAAGAATGCATTACATTAATTGGAATGAAATTGCACATTTTAGGCGAAGGTTCAAAGTATGACATCAATAGCCGTGAGGCTTTTGCATAATAAGATATAATGATATTTAGAAACGGCGCGATTTATCGCGCCTTGTTTATAAATAGGAATAATATTGATAGTTACTTCAATTAATTAAGTGAATCTTTTTATTAAAAAAGAGATATAAAAAAGTCTAGATAACAATTTTTTAATGTATTCAAAGGTATAATTTTATATCACATTCTAAAAGATACAATCAATCTTGCTGCTACTTTTTTAATCCCTGTATGTTGTGTGCCTTAGTAGGTACCTTTTCTTATATTTATACAATCTTAATAAAACACTATGAACATATTTTACGCTCTTCTCCTAACATTATCTTTTCAAGTATTTGCGAATGAAAATACTTCTAATAACAATCAAAACAACAAAGATGTAGAACAAGTCATTGTTTATGGTGTACGACCTGGACCTGAATTATGGAAAGTCTGTCTCTTATACACATCTCCGAGCCCACGAGACAGGCAGAAATCTCG
>CAJXVJ010000033.1 GCA_913061105.1 uncultured Alcanivoracaceae bacterium
ACACAGAGTAGATCGTCGGCAGCGTCAGATGTGTATAAGAGACAGGTATTTTTATATCAAAAAAGCACATGTTGGTAAGATTCCTGGTATTGCTGAGTTCTTAAAAGAGTTCACAAGCGAAAAAGCCATGGGTGATGAAGGGTACTTAACAGACAAAGGTTTGATTCCATTGGGCGAAGAAAAATACAATGAAGTCAGCACTGATGTTAAAAACTTAAACAACTTGTCTTTGTAAAAAAACATGAGCATTACAGCGATCATCTTTGTTCTACTATTACTGGCAGCTTATAGTTACTTCATTAAACGCCAAAAAGTCTATGCTTTATACAGAACACAAAGCATTAAAAAGAGCAAAATTAAGCAAACACTACCTAAATATTTTGGCTATGTGGCTGCCTTATGGTCTTTAGTTCCTGCATTATTGGTTTTGATTGTTATTCAAATAATCGATGAACCTTTAGTGAAAAGTAGCCTTGCCGATTACATCCAATCCGAAAAGATTGTAATCGGTGATGCCGCAGATGATTTTGATCTCTATATGAATGAAATCAAAAACATGTCAATAGATGAACTTGAGAGCGCTGATCCTGAAAAAATTAAAGTTTTCAATCAATACCAAAAATTCCAAAGCATCTCAAATTATGCCATGACAATTATTGTGTTAGCAATGGCCATTTTGATGACGGCTTTTGGCATGAAAAAAGTCAAAATAAACACGCCAGCCCGTGTTATATTTGAAAAATTCATTGAAATCATTCTTTTATTGGCCGCTTCTATAGCGGTGTTAACCACAGTAGGTATTGTCTTATCTGTGTTATTTGAGTCTATACGGTTCTTTGGTGAAATTCCATTCACAGATTTTATGTTTGGCCTTGAATGGTCCCCACAAACAGCTATCCGTAGTGATCAAGTAGGTTCATCATCCGCCTTTGGTGCTGTTCCATTATTTGTTGGCACAATGCTCATATCATTGGTAGCACTGTTTATAGCGGTTCCATTGGGTTTAATGAGCGCCATATTTTTGTCTGAATATGCCTCCTCGCGATTTAGATCAATTGCAAAACCAGTTTTAGAAATTTTAGCTGGTATCCCAACCGTGGTTTATGGTTTTTTTGCGGCCTTAACCGTGGCACCTTTTATTCGTGATTTAGGCGAATCACTGGGTATGTCTGTGGCTTCTGAAAGTGCATTAGCAGCGGGATTAGTAATGGGAATCATGATTATTCCTTTTGTTTCTTCATTATCTGATGATGTCTTATCAGCAGTTCCAACAGCCATGCGTGAAGGATCATTAGGATTGGGAGCAACACAATCAGAAACCATTGTAAAGGTTTTAATACCTGCAGCACTCCCAGGAATTGTAGGGGGTGTGCTTTTGGCGGCATCACGTGCCATCGGAGAAACAATGATCGTGGTTATGGCAGCAGGATTGGCTGCAAATTTAACCGTTAATCCATTACAGGCGGTGACCACTGTAACAGTTCAAATAGTCACTTTATTGACGGGTGACCAAGAATTTGACAGCGCAAAAACATTGGCAGCCTTTGCCCTTGGCTTGATGTTATTTGTGACGACTTTGATTCTTAATGTGATTGCATTACATGTGGTCAGAAAATACCGAGAAGAATATGAATAAGGTAACTCAAAAAGTCGAAAAGGGCTTAAAAAAGCGATATATGAAAGAAAAAATATTCAAAGCATGTGGACTGGTTTCCATTGGTTTTGCCTTTATGTTTTTGCTCTTATTATTAACCGACATCACCATAAAAGCTTGGCCAGCATTTGTTCAAACACAAATAGAATTAAAACTTGATTTATCTGAAGAAAATTTGGGGTTAAATGCAAAAAGTGCACAAGAAGAAATCAAACAAGCTGATTTTAGGGCCGTTATTCGATCGGCATTAAAAAAACAGTTTCCTGATGTAAAAAAAAGAAAAGACAGAAAAGAATTGTATTCATTGGTCAGTTTTGGTGCTGAGTACCAATTGCGTGACCTAGTCATGGATAATCCAAATCTTATTGGTACACGAAGCAGCATTAAACTCATTGCTGATGATGATGTAGATGCCGTAGTTAAAGGCACGATTAATAGAAACGATGATGAATCGAACCGAAGGGTTAAAAATTTAAAACTTTCATTAATCGAAGGATTAGAGGAAAACAACCAAATTAGCAAACAATTCAATTGGACATTCTTTTCAAGTGGTGATTCAAGGGAACCAGAATTGGCTGGTATTAAAGGCGCAATTATGGGTTCTTTATACACCATTTTAGTGACATTGCTGTTGTCATTCCCAGTCGCAGTTGCTGCTGCCATATACTTGGAAGAATTTGCACCAAAAAATAGATTCATTGATTTAATAGAAATCAATATTAATAATCTGGCCGCGGTACCATCAATAGTCTTTGGATTATTAGGTCTGGCAGTATTCATTAATTTCTTTTCAATGCCGCGATCAGCACCATTGGTTGGTGGTATTGTTTTATCATTAATGACCTTGCCAACTATTATTATCGCCTCTCGATCTGCCATCAAAGCCGTACCACCCTCTTTAAGAGAAGCGGCATTGGGTTTGGGAGCTTCTAAAATGCAAACAGTATTTCACCATGTGTTTCCTGCTGCATTACCTGGGATTTTAACAGGAACCATAATTGGAATGGCTCAAGCTTTGGGAGAAACAGCTCCTTTATTGATGATTGGAATGGTGGCATTTATCGTTGATATCCCACAATCAATTGGCGATCCTTCAACAGTGTTGCCCATCCAAGTATTTTTATGGGCTGATTCGCCAGAACGTGGATTTTTAGAAAAAACATCAGCAGCAATTTTAGTCTTAATAGGATTTTTAATTATAATGAACGCAGTGGCAATATATTTGCGTAAGAAATTTGAGAAAAAGTGGTAACATGAATACACAAACGATGAAAGAAAATATCAATTTAACCAACATGAAAGAAAAATCAATTGCAGAAATTCATGCTGAACACAAACAAACCATTGGTGAGCCATTTTGTGACAATGTGAAATTTAGTACTCGCAATGTGGATGTTTTTTATGCTGATAATCAAGCCATTTATGATGTATCATTAGACATTGGTAAAAATGAAGTCATTGCATTAATTGGACCTTCTGGTTGTGGTAAATCTACATTTTTACGGTGTTTAAATCGCATGAATGATACCATTGACATATGTAAAGTTACTGGGGATTTGGAATTAGATGGCACCAATATTTACTCTAAAAACCAAGACCCTGTATTATTGCGTGCTAGAGTTGGAATGGTGTTTCAAAAACCCAATCCATTTCCCAAGTCAATCTATGATAACGTCGCTTATGGACCAAGAATCCATGGATTAACCAAAAACAAGGCAGAATTAGATGAATTGGTTGAAGATTCATTAAGAAAAGCTGGATTATTTGAAGAAGTTAAAGACAGGTTGAATTCACCAGGTACAGGTTTATCTGGTGGTCAACAACAAAGATTATGCATTGCCAGAACAATAGCAGTCCAACCAGAAGTGATATTAATGGATGAACCTGCTTCGGCATTAGACCCAATTGCAACGGCTAAGATTGAAGAACTCATCAGTGATTTAAGCAAAAATTATACCATTGTCATCGTGACACACTCAATGCAACAAGCAGCAAGGGTGTCACAAAGAACAGCCTATTTTCACTTAGGCAAACTCATTGAGGTTGGTGAAACTAATCAAATATTCACTCACCCAAGACACGAATTAACAGAAAGATACATTACCGGTAGATTTGGATAAACCCATGGACAATTTAGATTTTAATCAACACACATCTAACCAATATAATGCAGAGTTAGAAGACATTAGAAATGCCTTACTTAAAATGGGAGGCATGGTCGAAAAGCAATTAAAAAAATCCATTCAAGCAATGTTGCAGAACAATGAAAAAATGGCCGATAAAGTCATAAAAAAAGACTTAGGCATCAATGCGATGGAAGTCAAGATAGATGAAGAATGTACTCAAATAATTGCCAAAAGACAACCCGCAGCTAGCGATTTAAGGCTCATTTATGCCATCATTAAATGCATAACTGACCTTGAAAGAATTGGTGATGAAGCAGAAAAAATAGCCAAAAACGCAAAATTCCTAATTAGCGAAGGTTATAGTTGCGAATACTATAAATCATTTGAGAATTTAAGTAAGTTAGTCATAGAAAACTTATCACAAACACTCAACTCTCTGGCACGTCTTGATGCAGAAGAGGCTTTAATCATTGCCAAAAAAGATGAAATCATCGACTTTGAATTTGAGAAGCTCAATAACGATATAATTTTACACATGTCCAACAACCCTCACGAACTTGAAAAAACTGTTCGTTTAAGTTGGAGTGCAAAAGCTCTTGAGAAAATTGGCGATCATACCACCAATATTTGTGAATACATTATCTATCTGGTCAAAGGCAAAGATATACGACATTTAGATATTGATACCATTGAAGAAGAGTATTTCTGATGAAAAACACCATACTTATAGTAGAAGATGAAACAGCAATCAGAGAAATGCTGACTTTTTCATTGATGCAAGCTGATTACATTGTTTTGCAAGCCAAAGATGCAATGGAAGCCTTAAAGGTTTTGGATGATGTCACACCAGATTTGGCGATTATAGATTGGGGTTTACCAACAATTAGTGGATTAGAGTTGGTCAAACGTATTCGTGAAAATGATGTCATATCCACGACGCCAATTATCATGCTCACAGCACGCACTCAAGAACACGATAAAGTCAAAGGGTTAGATGTTGGTGTCGATGACTATATGACTAAACCAGTATCCATCAACGAATTGCAAGCAAGAATCAAAGCCCAACTCAGGCGTTCATCTGGTTTTAAGAAAAGCAATATTTTAAAAAGCGAAAACATTCAAATGGATTTAGATTCGCACCAAATATTGATTGATGATACGGAAATGAGTTTAAGTATCACAGAATTCAATTTACTTAAGCTGTTCATGAAAAACCCCAACAAATTACTGACAAGAGAAAATATTCTTAACCATGTCTGGGGCAGAAATTCATTTGTCGAGTCACGAACAGTTGATGTGCATATACTGCGATTAAGAAAAGCCTTAAAAAAATACAACAAAGAACATTTATTAAAAACCGTTCGCGGTGCTGGTTATAAATTTTTAGATTGATTCGTTTATTACTTGACCCAAGATTTTGGGTTAAGTGGCTTGGCATCTTTTCTGACTTCAAAATACACAGCTGGTGTTGCAATGGTACCGCTGTTGCCAATACTGGCAATGATTTGTCGTTCATTCACCCAATCACCTACTTCAACATTAATAGATTCATTGAATCCGTACAAAGACATATATCCATCTTGATGATCAAGAATGATTAGCATACCAAAACCACGCAACCAATCGGCAAAAGCCACCCGACCATAGGCAATGGCTTGGATACTTTGGCCTAAATCAGCTTTTATTACCACACCATTCCAACGGGTATTTTCAGACCTTTTAGAGTTAAATGACCGAATATAACTGCCATCAACAGGTTTTTTCATCAAACCCTTGAGTTGTTTAAAAGGCTTATTCAAGCCTAAATCTTTGGGCAAATCAGACAACAATACTTGAATTTCATCAAGCAGTTCTTGCAAGCGCATTTGGTCTTTATTCAAGTTTTCGCTTTCTGTTTCGTGTTTTGCAATTTCGGTTTTTAGTTGCTTTAATGTCACCAATCTTTGCTTACGTTGATTTAACAATTGACTCTGTTGGTTAGTTAACTCGATTTTGTGTTGGTTTTCTTTTTCTTGTAATACAACTTGATCTTGTTTTAATGTTTTTAGTTGTGCTATTTTTTCGGCCACTTCTTTAATTAAGTTATACAATTTATTTTGTAAATACTTTATTTGGTGCTTGGTGGTAATATTTGACGCGCTTTTTTGATTGGCCAATAACATTCTTAATGTTTTATCGTGATTGATATAGACTTGTAATTTGAGTAATTTGACTATCTGGTCTTTTTGTTCCTCAATACTCTTAGTGTTACTAATAATATCAGTTTGAATCGTTTCTATTTGATTGGTGATGTCATTAAGTAATTGAGTGCTTATATCGACTTGTTTTGAGACCGTACTAATGGCCTTGTCTTGTTCTTCCAATTTAGTGATGATTAATTGTTCTTGGCCATAGGCAGAATTTAATTTATTTTTTAAAACAGTGAGTTTTTTCTGAATTAATCCAATATTCTTTTCTATCTCAGCTTCACTCTGAGAACTGTCAGATTGACCAAAAACCGCCAAGGAATAGGTAAATAAAAAGAATAATGATAGTTTAAACATGAATTGATAGAAGTAAATAGCCAGATATTATAGAATGCCAGCCACTTTTAAAACAAGAAATAATTACTCAAGCCTTGAAATTGGAGATTTAAACCCTATAAACGAGGCTGAGAGTTTACGGGAAAACTAAATGTCACAATTAGCTGAATTTATTGGCAATCATATCTTTTTATCATTGGCTTTTATGGCTGTGCTTTTTTTATTCATCATGTTAACCATGAATGAAAAAATGCAAGCCTTTGCAAACATCAGTTCTGCACAATTGACGCAGATGGTCAATCATCAAAATGCAGTAGTAATCGACACGCGCAATGAAGCTGACTTTGCCAATGGACACATTGTCAATGCCATCAACATGCCAACAGCCGAATTATTGGCCGGAAACATCTCGGTTGAAAAACTTAAAGGAAAGCCTGTCATTGCCTATTGTGTCAGTGGCATGTCAGCAAAATCAGCATGCAAACATCTGATAAAATCAGGCGTAGAACAAGTATTTAATTTATCCGGTGGTATCAATGGTTGGATAAACGACAAACTACCAGTAGTTAAAAAATAAAAAATTAATCAATATGGAGTCACAAATGACTGAAGAAAATAAAACTGCAGCTCAAGCTGCAAATCAAAACAATGCACCTTCTTTATCTTTACAAAAAGTCTATGTAAAAGATGTTTCTTTTGAAGCACCTAACGCACCAGAAATTTATAATGAAAAAGGCCAACCAGAAATCAAAATGAACCTTAACCAAAAGGTAAAAACTGTATCTGAAGGCATTTATGAAGTTGTTTTAACTATAACTGTAACTTGTAATATATTAGAAAAAACAGCCTATTTAGTTGAAGTTCAGCAAGCTGGTATATTTGGATTAAGCAATTTTGAAGAAAATGTTATGCACCAAACTCTAGGCGCATACTGTCCAAATGTATTGTTCCCATATGCACGTCAAATGGTTTCAGAACTTGTTATGAATGGTGGTTTCCAACCGTTAATGTTGCAACCTGTAAACTTTGATCAGTTATATGCACAACAAATGCAACAAGCACAACAACAATCCGAAGCTGCTACTAAGCAGTAATTAGGTAAGTTATGAAATTTACAGTAATTGGAGCAGGCTCTTGGGGCACAGCCTTAGCCATGCAAATGGCCAGAAATGGCACCACTTACTTGTGGGGAAGAAACCCCAAACACTTGGAAGATATGCAACAAAGCAGAAGCAATGAAGCTTATCTTCCGGGCGTTGAATTTCCTGAAGATTTACTCTTAGAAGCCGATTTAAAAACAGCCATAGAAAACTCTGAAGCCATCTTATTGGTTTCTCCTTCTCATGCATTTGCAGAAGTACTGAATAAAATCAAACCCTTTATTGGTAACCGCCCATTGGCATGGGCATCAAAAGGATTCGAACCTGGATCAGGACGTTTTCTACACGAAGTGGCTGAAGAGATAGTGGGCAAAGATCGCCCAATTGCTTTGGTTACAGGACCATCTTTTGCCAAAGATGTGGCCGAAGGCAAACCCACATTAGTCACAGTGGCTTGTACGGATACAGCATTTGCTGAAAATGTCGCACACGCCTTACACAACAGTAAATTTAGAGTCTATATTTCAGATGATTTAATTGGTGCTGAACTTGGTGGCGCGGTTAAAAATGTGTTGGCATTGGCAACTGGTATGTGTGATGGCATGCAATTAGGTGATAATACAAGAGCGGCTATTTTAACCCGTGGCATGGCAGAAATGATGCGTTTAGGCACCGCCATGAATTGTAAACCAGAAACGTTGATGGGTTTATCTGGACTGGGTGATTTGGTATTAACTTGTACTGGTGATTTATCTCGTAATCGTCGAATGGGTCTAGCACTGGGCCGTGGTCAATCTATTGAAGATGCCAAAAAAGAAATTGGACAAGTTGTAGAAGGCATTGGCACCGCCGATGAAGTCATGCGTTTGGCCAAAAAACACAATGTAGACATGCCCATATCTGAACATGTATGGAAAGTCGTCAATGGTTTAATGACACCAATAGAAGCTGTTAATGAGCTTATGTCACGTGGGCCGAGACAAGAATTCGAATAGATCTGCTCACTTCGCATTGATTTATACACATTTGCCCCAATTTACAAGTCAATCAATCTAATACACGACATTGAACAAAACACTTACCATAGACATACATCAAGATCCGACCAAACACGTAGATAATTTTCTACAACAATGGTTACAATTTGGCGCCTATGAACAGTTATCAGAAGTTGAATATGAGTTGATCAGCCAGGCAGGCAAAGAATCAAAGCTGTGCTTAACGCAATTTAAAATAACTATAACAGGCAATATTCCAAGCGAATCATTTATGTTAATTGATGGCTTAGCTAAAGCCTGCGAAGCTGATAAAATTATTGAAGGCGAGTTTATTGATAAAGGCCAAAAACAAAACCCTCAGTTTAATGGTGCATTTAATGGCAACCCAAATGCCTCATTTGAGGTACCTTTTGCGATGCGACAATTTGGTAAGATTTCTGCTTTATCGAAAACCAAAATGGTATTGGTGCTGATTCTTGCAATTCCTCTTTTGATTGTTATGATTCCGATTGCTATCGTTGTCATGATATTTAAAATAATAATGTTCAAGTTAAATTTTAAATAGTTTGTTATAATAGAGATCTTTCAAATAACCCTTCGGTTTAAAAATATCTTATGAAAAAACTGTCACTATTTTTAGTATTCATTTCAGGTTTTGCATTTGCAGATACCCATATTTATTTGGTAAGGCACGCAGAAAAAATAGTTAGCGAAGGAGTTAACGATCCAGAACTAACTCCAATTGGTTTATTTCGTGCAGATAATATTGCAAAGCAATTATCCTCAGTTGGCGTCACACAAATATTTTCTACAGAGTATAAGCGCACCATGCAAACAGCCAAACCATTGGCCGATTACCAAAGTATTAAAATTACTCCTTATGATGCCAGTGATTTGGAAGCCTTTGCCGAACAATTAAAACAAATTCAAGGCACTGTCTTGGTTGTTGGACACAGTAACACTACACCTCAATTGACCCAATTACTCAGTGGCAAGGATGTCAACCCCATTCAAGATGATGAATACGATAATCTGTACCAAGTAATTATTACTGAAAATAAAACATGGTTGAATCGATTCAAGACCATACCATCCTATGTATTAAATACACCAAGCATGTTAATGAATATTCGTAACAACAACAAAACAATTAAAGTGACCCCAATAAAAGATAAAAAGTAATGAAAATAGATAAAATTTTAATTGCAAACCGAGGTGAAATTGCTTGTCGGATCATTCTAACTTGTAGAAAGCTTAAGATTAAAACTGTGGCTGTGTATGCTGATATTGAACGCAATGCCAAGCACCTTAAAATGGCTGATGAAGCCCATTTAATAACAGCAGAAACACCTACTGCCGCTTATTTAAATGCACAAGCCATAATTGACATTGCTAAGAACAATAATGTCGATGCAATTCATCCTGGGTATGGGTTTTTGTCTGAACGCACAGAATTTGCAGAGAAAATTGCACAAGCTGGTATGATTTTTATAGGTGCACCAATCGCTGCATTAGACCTTATGGGATCTAAAGCAGCGGCTAAAAAGACCATGATAGAAGCAGGAGTGCCTTGTGTTCCCGGTTTCCATGGCGATGAACAAAACAGTCCATTTTTACAAGCCCAAGCCGATGGCATAGGCTATCCTTTATTGATTAAGGCCAGTGCTGGTGGTGGTGGAAAAGGCATGAAAATTGTCAATCAATCATCTGAATTTATTGAGGCCTTGGATTCAGCAAAGCGTGAAGCCATTAAAAGTTTTGGTAATGATCACGTTATCTTAGAACGTTTCATTACCCGTCCCAAACACATTGAAGTACAAGTTTTTGCCGATTCTCAAGGCAATGTTGTGCATTTGTTTGAACGCGATTGTTCTAGTCAAAGAAGATATCAAAAAATAATTGAAGAGGCCCCAGCCACCTGTATCAATGATGAGACCAAACAAAAAATGTATGTCGCTGCAGTTGCTGCAACCAAAGCGGTCAATTATCAAGGTGCAGGAACCATAGAGTTTATTGTTGAAGACAATGAATTTTTCTTTATGGAGATGAACACACGCTTACAAGTGGAACACCGCGTAACAGAAATGGTGACTGGAACTGATTTGGTCGAGTGGCAAATTAAGGTGGCAGAAGGCCAACCATTGCCATTAAAACAAGAACAAATTAAATGCAATGGCCATGCCATACAAGCCCGAATTTATGCTGAAGACAGCTACAACGGATTTTTACCATCAACAGGATTGTTGCAAGATGTGGTTTTTTGTAGCGGTGAGGATATCATCATTGACACAGGCATTGAAAAAAGTAACAACATCAGTATTCATTTTGATCCCATGATTGCAAAAACCGTGTGTTGGGCAGAAGACAGGGAACAATGCATTGAAAAAGTCCTACACAACTTAGACAATACCTTTATTGTTGGTGTCAAAACAAATTTAGGCTTTCTCGCAGGGCTACTTGCACAACCCTCTTTCTCTGATAACACAATTTTTACCAACTCATTGGATAACGGTTCATTAAAAGTTGAGCTACCTAAAATTAATCATTCAGTTTTAGCGTCCTTAATAGCCAAAACGTCTAATAATACTGCAGATTCTGCCTGGACTGGAAACCAAGGCTGGAGTAATTCCGGCCAATATAGCAACATTTATCATTGGAGCTATGATGGAGAAGAAATTAAAGTAAAAGGATTAATAGATACCGATGCTGTCATTATTGATAACAATCCTATTGATATCAATCCCAACAGTCATGTATTCGAAACAGCCAAACAAATCCAATTAATTGACAATCACCAACGTTACATTTTTGATAAAATCGACCACCAAAGTGCTGCTTTATCAGTCAACAAAGGCGATATTGTTTCCCCAATGCCTGGTAAAATTTTAGACATTAAAGTTTCGGTAGGAGATCAAGTCGAAGAAAACCAAACAGTTGTCGTAATGGAAGCCATGAAAATGGAATTGTCTTTGAAAGCCACAGCAACTAGGGAAGTTTCAGAGATATGTGTTTCTGTTAATGATGTTATTCCAGCCAATACGGTTTTATTGAAGCTTCAGGAGTAGTTTTAGAATATCATGATGGGCGTGGCCCATCTTACGCAGAAATCGTGTTATAAATCTACCAACCACTGCTCATCTTTGATTTCAATACCCAGTTTTACGGCTTTGGTTAGTTTTGAACCGGCTTTTTCACCAGCGACCAACATGTCGGTATTTTTAGACACTGATCCTGCTACTTTTGCACCCAATTCTATCAGTTTTGACTTGGCTGTTGCGCGTGTGTATTGAGACAATGACCCAGTTAGCACGATCGTTTTGCCCAGTAAAGGCTGAGATTCTTTTGTGGGTGTTTCAATTTTATCCCAAGTTATGCCCGCATCTAGCAATTGTTCAATCACTGCCAAATTGTGTTCATCGGCGAAAAACTGAGTAATCCTTTTGGCAACTATTGGACCTATATCAGGTAATTCTTCAAGATCCTCTGCCGTTGTTTTTGCAACAATATGAATGTCTTTTAACTGTTGTGCTAGAGTTAAAGCTGTGGCCTCTCCCACTTCGCGGATACCGAGTGCATAGATAAATTTATCCAAACTCGTGTGTTTACTTGATTCAATTGATGCCAATAAATTGGTGGCGGATTTTTCACCCATGCGCTCTAAATCAGAAACTTCTTGTTTGTCTAAATGAAATAAATCAGCAGGGGTTTTTATTAAACCCTCATCAACCATTAATTCAACCAACTTATCACCCAAACCTTCAATGTCTAATGCTTTTCGCGAAGCAAAATGTTTAATGGCCTCTTTCCTTTGTGCATCACAAAATAGCCCAGCAGGACACCTTAAAACCGCTTCACCTTCTATTTTATGTAATTCAGTTTCACATACTGGACAATGAGTCGGCATAATAAATTCAACAGAATCTTTTGGGCGTTTCTGTTTAATAACTTTGACCACCTCAGGTATCACATCCCCTGCTCTACGAACAAAGACCCTGTCGCCGATACGTACATCCTTGCGCCGTATTTCATCTTTATTATGCAATGTTGCATTGGTGACTGTTACACCGCCGACAACCACTGGTTTTAAACGTGCAACAGGTGTGATACTGCCAGTTCTTCCCACTTGAACATCAATGTTTTCAATTGTGGTAGTGGCTTCTTCAGCTGGAAATTTGTGTGCTGTGGCCCAACGTGGTGATTTTGTTACAAAACCCAGTTTCTTTTGTAAGGCCAGATCATTGACTTTATAAACCACACCATCAATATCATAATCCAATGTTGACCTGACATCACCAATCATTTGGTGAAACTTTTGACAGCCTAAGGCACCTATACATATTTGATTAAACGCATTAACAGGGATGCCTAAAGATTTAACCCAATTAAGTGTTTCAAGGTGTGTATTAAATGGCAACTCTTCAGAAACTACGCCAATTGAATAGGCGTAAAACATTAATGGCCGTTTGGCCGTTTTCCTTGGATCTAATTGTCTTAAACTACCAGCAGCAGCATTGCGCGGGTTAGCAAAAGTTTTCTCTCCTAGGAGTTCTGCCTGACGGTTGTACTCATCAAACCCTTTACGGCTCATAATGACCTCTCCTCGCACTTCTAACTTTTCTGGGAGTTCATTGCCTCGTAAAGATAAAGGAATGGCTTTAATTGTTTTTACATTGGCGGTGATGTCCTCACCAACAGCACCATCACCTCGGGTTGCTGCTTGTTGTAACTTGCCATTAACATAAACAATACTGACAGCCAAACCATCAAGCTTTGGCTCTGCACTGTACTTTATTTCAGTTAACTCAGCCAAATCTAATAAGCGTTTGTCAAAGTCGATCAGTTCTTCTTCAGAAAAAACATTGCCCAATGACAGCATTGGTATTTCGTGTTGGATTTGCTTAAACCCATCTAATGGTTTATCGCCTACTCTTTGTGTTGGAGAATCGTCTGAAATGTATTCTGGATATTGATTTTCTAATTCGACTAACTCATGGTAAAGCTTATCGTATTCAACATCGCTAATGGTAGGATCATCTAATACATAATAATGATAGGCATTGTCATTCAAGTCAGACCGCATGGTCTCAATCTGTTTTTGAATTTTTTCAGACATTAATTTTTAGATACTTTGCTGGTGTTCGAAATCACGCATTTCTTCACGCATAGATGCGATGCGTTGGCGGCTAAATATGTGGTGATTTTCATCGGTTAATTTACCACCTAAAATTTCAGCTATGCGTTCTCCAACTGGAAACATTGTGTCCCACATGTCCAACGCTGGCATTACACCCGGTAAAGTCATGATCAACACCAAACCTGTTGTTCGCATGTCCGGTTGAAATATCCCGGGTTTTAGCATGTTTGCAACCATAAAGACCAACTCTTTGTTTTCGCCAAATCCTTTGAACCGATAGTATAAGTTATCTTTTCCAAGCTCTAATCCCACTTGTTCAGCTGCAGATTGGATTAAATGCCAATCAAATTGTTGTCCGTCTTTGGCGTGTAAAAATAAGGTAATGATCTTTTCATTGCTGTTTTGATTTTGTTGTTCGTGCATTTCATGGGCTTCATCTACTGAAATCCCTGTGCTTTTTCTGGGCAAATCATTGATGCGGGGAGTTTCGGTATTTAAATCTATTTTCACATCAACATCTGACAAATCGATAGCATCATCTTGGGCTTCACTTTTTTTACCAAAATAGTAAATTAACCACAATACGACGGCTCCAATCAATAATATAACAATTCTCAGTTCTGTCATGCTCATAATAATTTTAAATACCAAGCCATTTTATTCATAATTGACCAACTGTTCCATTCTTTTTTGCGCTTTAAGGCTACGTTTGTGGTTTTCATCAAATGTAGCTCTAATATTTTACATATTATTAGGATCAATTAGTCAGGTGTTTTTTTATTAATAAATATATTCTAAACTTAATTTTTGATTTTTATCGTATCAATGGCCATCTTATTATCCTATCATAAAAGTACAAAATGATTAAGGAATTGTTTTTGTGTTTTCCATTGTGGATTGACTCTACTTTGTAACTGATAAAATCGGGGAGAATGGTTGTGGTGAATCAAATGACACAACTCATGAATAACCACATAATCGATGCTTTCTAAGTTTGTTTTTATCAAATGCGTGTTGTATGTGATTTCTGACTTGCTATTACAACTGCCCCAACGTGCTGTCATATTCCTAATCTTTATGGCTTTAACTTTTGGAAATTTGAATTTATCTACAAGATAATCGGTTCTTTGACTTAGATAATTTAAAGCTTCGTCTTTGTACCAACGGTCCAATATGTTTTTTACTGATGCATTTTTGCGATAAAAAACAATCATTTGATCGTCTTTCAAGACAACATTCGATGAACCAGAATTAACCAAACACAAACTGTATTCTTCGCCTTTGAACTGGTGCTTTTCGCCTGCAACATATAATAATTTGTTACTTTGAACCTCATCATTTCTAACTTGGTTGGTCTTTATCCATTGGTATTTGGCGACAATGAAATCATCCACAGCAGATTGATTCATTCTGTGAGGGACGTTTATTTGCAATTGCCCTTGTTTGTTGAATTTCATTGAAATACTGCGCTTTCTTTTTTTCGAGCGCATCAAAGTATAGGCAATTTCATCTCCTTGAAAATCATATACCCTTTGTGATGGTGTAATCGCTTTATTCAATTATTACCAGAATCAATTAATAACCGGAGACCAAGATGGTTCTCTGATATGACCATTAGAAACGAGCAATTGATTTTTAGTACTGCCATCCAATGAAGTCGAGATTAGTATACCTTGTCCTTTGGTATTTTTCGTTGCATACAAAATCATGTTGTTGTTTGGGGCAAATGTTGGTGTTTCATCCAATGGTCCATCGCTAATTTGTTGAGATGTTTCAGACTTATTATGTCGCAGTGCAATTTTGTAATTATTTTTATTGCCTTGTACATAACAGATGTGTTCACCATCGGGTGAAAAACTACCACCTGCATTGTAGTCTCCTTCAAAAGTTAGACGACTCGCAACCAAGCTGTTTAAATCGACTTGGTATAAATTTGGTTTACCACCTCGATCTGATGTGAATACTAAACTATTTCCATCAGGTGCCCAGTTGGCGCCTGTGTCAATCGCCCATGATTTGGTGATTTGCTTGAGTCTTCTGGTATAGATGTCCATGGTGTATATTTCTGGATTACCTGATTTAGATAATGTTAAAGCCAATTGTCTACCGTCTGGAGAGAATGAAGGGCCGCTATTTATGCCTTTATAATTGCTAATTAATTCTCGACTGCCTGTAGATAAATCTTGAATGTAGATTGCAGAATTGCCTTTTTCGAAAGACACATAGGCCAACTTATTGCCTTGAGGCGACCATTTTGGTGACAATAATGGCTGAGATGATGTTACAAGGGCTTGTGAGTTTTTACCATCTGCATCTGCCACTAACAATTGGTATTGAATGCCATCAGTGATTTGAGTTGCTGTTACATAAGCAATCTTTGTAGAAAAAATGCCTTTGATTCCGGTTATTTTTTCATAAATTTTATCCGCAATGTAATGTCCACCAGATCTAAAATCTCCTTCCAATACTGGCAAAGTTAAAGATAACATTTGTTTTTGATCAACCACCGAAAACAATTTAATGTCAATTTCATACCTGCCAGGACCAGATGCCCTGACTGATCCCATGGTCAAATAATCAGCTCCAACCATTCTCCATTCACCATATTTAATTTGACTGGCAAATTTGGGATTAGCAATAAGATCTTCAGAACCTAAAGTCCTAAATTGTCCTGATAAATTAAGGTCACCAGATATTACTGTGGAAATATTAGTTGATTGTACGTTATTGGTTAAAGGTAAAATAGCGATAGGTATTGCGCTTGCATTGTGTTTGGTAATTTCAAAAATAACATCATCAGCAAAAGAAAATGAGCTAAACATTAAAATTAAAATAAGGGTCATTCTCTTCATGGATTTTTCTACCTTTTTATTGCGCAAGATTATTGTATGATTTTTCAAATGGGTTATTATAACCATATAGACAGATGCATAACAAAAAAATTCATAAACTTTGATAAGTATGTCAATTTCTAATGCCTTTTAAAAAGAAAATTGTAAGGTCATTTTATTATTGTATTGATTTTTTGTGAGCTGCGTCACAATTTTAACCGTAAATAGTCCTAATAATTACAGATATGAATATTCGCCGAGCAGAACGCAGAGATTTACTCCAATTAACATTGATGTTTAATCAATACAGATTGTTTTATCATCAAAGACAAGACTTACAAGGCTGTAAAACATTTATAAAAAGAAGATTAGAGAACAATGATTCTTTTATATTTGTCGCTGTTATTGATGCTCAATTGGTTGGTTTTGTTCAACTCTATTCCAGTTTCTCATCTGTTGCGATGGAAAAAATTTACATTTTAAACGACTTGTATGTATTAGATGGTTTCCGTAATCAATCGGTTGCCAACAAGCTTATGATAAGGGCTGAAGAATTTGCCAATAACAATCAAGCCAGCCGATTGGTATTGGAGACCCATAAAAATAATGTTCCTGCACAAAACCTATATGTTAAAAGGGGTTGGAAACAAGACAATGATACATTTTATTATAACTACAATTGTAGAAACTAGAAACTAAGGTTTTCTATAAAAACTTAACAATCCTAATCCGCAAGAAATTAAAATCATGCTGAACATGGGGAGTTGTGTGCCATTGTGTAAATACGAGAGTATTAGTCCAACTACTGCACCTAATGCAAATTGAGCCGAACCAATAATTGCATTGGCTGTTCCACTGGTTTTTGGGAAATAATTCATATAACAGGCCATGTTATTAGGTGCAATTATTCCAAAAGACCCAATGATTAGCATTAACAAGCCAACAACCAATTCTAATATATCAATGTGTAAAAAACCAATTATGAACAAAGCCAATGCTGCACTGGTTTGTATGAACAAGCCCATTTTTAAGATTCGTTTTGGAGACCATTTATCTAACAAGTAATGGTTCACTCTATTGAAAATCATCATGCTGATAATATTCAATCCAAATAACCAAGCAAAAGTGGTTTCTGACTGTTGATAATACTCTATGTAGATAAACGATATTTCTGTCAAGAAAGCAAACAATGCTGCAGCCACAAAACTGCTACACAACAAATAAGTTAAAGCCGATTTATGTGATATTATTACCCAATAATTCTTGATCACTTGACGAATATTTAAGTATTCATATCCTGCTACTTTTCTCAAACGTTTGGTTTCTGGGACAAACAACATAATTACAATGACTTGTGAAAATGAATAGATGGACAATAGGATAAATATCGCCTTCCAAGAATAATATTGTAGCAATATGGCACCTATAGATGGAGCAATCAATGGAGCTATCATCATAATTAAACTAATCAGAGTAAATATTTTAGCTGCATCTTTGCCATCATACAAATCTCGCACAATGGCAGCACAGATAACTAAACCAAAGCCGCCACCAAATGCTTGAACAAATCTTAACAGCCAAAACTGTTGCACTGTGCTGACGTAGATCATCGCAAAGCTAGACAGAAAAAACAAACTGAGCCCAATTGTTCCAATCCATTTTCTACCATGATTATCTGAAATTGGGCCACCAATAATTTGGCCCAGTGCAAACCCAATGAGATAGATAGGTATGGACAATTCAATTAAGTGTATATTGACTGAGAAGTATTGTGCCATCGCAGGTATGGCAGGCAAATAAGTGTCTATTGCAAATGGAGACAAGGCGACAATAATCGCCAATAATGGGGCTAATCGATTGGCAGGATAATGCTTACGATAGACCCCTTGGTAGCGTTTGTACACCATTTAATGTACAAAGTATTTGAATAAATTATTGAAATTTATCAAACAGTTCATTCATTATACTGTCTGCTAAAAATGAATTGGGTTTAGTTCCATCACCTTTAGTAAATTTCACTGCCACAAGACTGCCTTTCTCTTCACAACTGAGCTTGTATTGCCCAGTGTAATCTGAGAATAAAGCACTACGGGTAAACATTCTCTTGAAAAAGCTTTCATTCTCACGTTCTCTGGCATCAATATCATTGTATTTTAAATCAACAACACAGTTTTCTTTATTGGTATCAGTTATAGTCCAATTTTCGATTGACAGTTCATTTAAAGCTTCCCACATATAAGCCGTTTCTGTTTTGACTGATAAAACTGCATAACCATTTTGATTTTCAATTCGAGCGTCACCCTTTCTAGATTGCTTGGTACGAATTGGCATATCAGGAGGAGGATTTTTAGCATTGCCATTAACTCCCTCACTATTAGCTCTAGGGATATCCAATTCTGATGATACAAGAGGTTTATCAAGACCCGCTGGAATCTCTAATGTTTTCGATTCTTTGGCATCGAGGTAATGGTCCTTTTTGTGAATATATCTACATCCATTTAAAACAAATGCAATCAATAACAACAATAATACTTCTGTCTCTTATACACATCTGACGCTGCCGACGATCTACTCTGTGTAGAT
>CAJXVJ010000034.1 GCA_913061105.1 uncultured Alcanivoracaceae bacterium
AGATTTCTGCCTGTCTCGTGGGCTCGGAGATGTGTATAAGAGACAGGGTTATGGTTGGGCCAAAAAGCCAATTACATTGGCAACACAATGAACCAGGATCAAAAGTAAATATTTACATTAATGAAAAATTGTCTCAATCTTCTGTTAATCCTATCATGATTTCTAAAGACACCACAAAAATCGTTATTCAAGCCACAGATGATTTCAATAACGAATCAAAGACAGACATACCCTTTACTAAGGATTTTGATAAACCTACCCTTTCATGGAAATTACAAGCCCCAAGCGTAATGATTGATAACCAATGGTATGCCAATAAATCAGCAATGCTTGAAGTTCGTAAATCGGATTCTATTACCTATTGGCTCAATGGCAAACGCTTATCAGCAGGAAATTCAGGTATTGAAATCACTAACAATAGCGATCTGAAAGCCACCAGTATACTTGGCAATCAAACCACAGAGAAAATCCAATGGCTTGAAGACAATGTCTCACCCCAATTAACTGTAACAACATTAGGCAAATCCTTTGTTGATATCAAAAAACTCAAAGTTAAAGTCGGTCAAAAAATTAAGATACAAACAATAGGCGATGTTGTGGGCATACTCAATTCAGAATATTTTGGCAATAACCGAGAATGGTTGCCTTTACCTAAGACCTTCATTTTTATTGATACAGGCCTTTACCGTTTAAAGATAAAAGCCAGCGATACACTTGGCAATAAGTTAATCACATACATCGTTTTTACGATCACTAAATAAAGGAAAATGGCAATGAAAAAAATTCTTATATTAAGTTATGTTTTATTCCTACTACCAATAACAGCTAATGCACAGGTAGAAGATACCACTCTGATACATACGGTTAAACCTGGGGAAAACTTGCATACAATTACGCGTGTCTATTTGGGAACAGACATTTTGTGGAGAGACAACTGGAAACTCAATCCACATGTTAAAAACCCACACATGTTAACCATTGGAGAGGAACTGGTCATCATTAAACAACGCATTATTCCAGCTAAAAAAGCAACAATGCGAGACATTATTAATAACGTAGAAAAAAAACTGGTCATTGGCGAATGGCTACAAGCAAAAACTGGTGATCAATTACGCCAACAAGAAGGCGTACGTACGCTAGAAAGTTCTTCCACTTTATTAGAATTTGATGAGACTTCATCGCTTAAAATATTAGAATTTTCACAGGTCTTTCTACAATCAAGAAAGACATCCGTTCTGGGCACGGATAGTTCTACAGTTGAAATTATAGAAGGCGATACAGAGCTAAAATGGAAACCTTTAAACATTAAAAATTCTGAGATTGAAATAATTTCAGGTCAAACCAAACTTGTTCCTGGTAACATTGATGGAAAATTAACGGCATTAAGAACTGGTATTGCTCAAAATGGTAATTCGGTAGTTTCCGTTTATGAAGGTTCATCTGATGTCGAGTCAGCTGGAACAAATATTACTGTTCCAAAAGGTATGGGCGTGTCAGTAAAACAAGGAGAAAAACCTCCACAACCTAAACCCTTGATGAAAAGTCCTGTTGTTGATGTAAATTATAATGCTCTCTCAATCAATTATAGCAACCCGATTCTTAAATGGAATGGTATTCCAATGGCAAAGCAATACATGATTGAAGTTTGCCAAGATAAATTGTGCAATCAAATCATCAGCCAAATTAAAACCAATAATACCCAAACTCAAATTTCAAAGATTCAACAATCAGGTAACTATTTTTGGCGTGTGGCAGCTGTTAGCGATGATGACTTAGTGGGTTATAAAACAAAACCATTTTCAATTAATATCACATCAGATATAGCTGATAATTTTGGTCCTTCAATTGCTATAAATGTTGTTGGCAAACATAAAGTAGAAAAACAACAAATCACTGTAGAAAAAAATGCCAAATTGAATATTTTCAGTGCAGATCAACAATCAGGGTTTGATAAATTGTATTACCGTTGGAATCAAGATACATTAGTCTATATGGATAATATGTCATCATTATTAGATATAAAACCAGGCACATTAACCATTCAAGCAAAAGATAATCTAGGCAATGAATCTGCCAAAACTTATAATATTTCATTGGAATAAAGACAATAGACAAGTTTTATCCAAAAAAATAAACTGACTTATATAATGTAACGGTCTTTTCAGGTTTCAAGATTGATATATATTTAAAACCGATTAAAATTATTTTATTAATAATATTTGCGGGATTTGAGGTGTTGAAGGCGGTGGGTCTGGTTGTATAGAATTTGAGTTTTCACCCAATTTTAATATGAACAAACTCGGGGGAGATGTCAATGTCGGGGCAACAGTTAAGTTTTTTGGTTTGGGTGTCAATCCATCACAAGAATGGCCATTTGGCGATAACTGTACAGCCAGAAACAACCAGGAGTCTCAAGGCGCACCTGGTTGGGTCCCTGCAGATGGGCAACTTGCCATGGCTGTTTCATCCACTTATGGTGCTGCAGTTTGGAGTGAATTGCCCGCAGGTCAAAACCGACCTTCAGGTGATATAAAATTACGAATCTGGGATGGAAATGCATGGGGTTCAATTATTGATATAACCAATGATGCTGATGCCGACATGGCGCCCTCTATTGAGTTTGATGGCCAAGGCAATTTAGTCATAGTCTATCAAAGAAGCACTGAAGCATTACCTACTATGGTTAATGAATTAGATGTTTTTGCTAATGGTCTAGAACTACACTATGTTGTTTATGACCCAATCAACCAAATAGAATTAGCCATCGGCCAAATGACCACCAATAGCAATAATGATTTTGGACCAGTTATTAAAGTAGATAGCAATAACAACTTACATGTGTTTTGGCAACGGGCCATTGGAACAAATATTTTTGGTAATGAAGCTAACAGAGTATCAATTCATACAAGCTCTTGGGACAGCATTAATCAAAATTGGATCAATGAAGAAACTGTCGCTGATAACCTGAAATTTACTTTAGGATGGTCTGCTGATAGTTTTAATGATGACACAATGCTGGTTTCATTGATTGTTGATACAGATGATGACTTTTCTACAAATCAAGACCGAGAGTTATTTCATATCGATAAAAACAATGGTATTTGGGACAGCCCTAATCAACTGACTAATAATGCCACAAACGATGATGCTCCGTTATCCGCGTTTAACAGTAATGGCGATCCTGTCATTCTGTGGCGACAAAATGGAGAAGTCTTGCAAAAACAAGGAGACTTATCAGACCCATCAATCTTGGCATTCACATCACATGACCCAATACTTGATGATGGCATAGGTTTAGAGTTTGGAGATGGTCTGGTATTAAAATCTAATCTGGGTTTGGCAGCATTTTGGCCAAACAGCACAAAGATTGAATTAACCAGCACCATTGAACAAAATAATTGGACTCACTTGGGTCAAATTGATCCTATCAGTGGAGCACAATCTATGCACAATGCCAAACTTGTTGGTACCAATGCTGTGGTGGCTTATTCGGTTAGAACTTTTGAGAATAACAATACGAGCCTATCAGATTTTGTTACTCCTATGATTCAATCGATTAATCTGATAAGCGATGAAATATTTATCAATGGGTTTGAAAGCAATTAAAAACCCATTGATTATTTATTCTAAATTGTGGCTCTATAATTCAGTTTAAAATCATTAAAGATTGTGATAGAGTATTAAAAATATTTTTAATACAAATGATTCACTTATATGATACTAACTTTTGCGAATTTCACTCTGAATTCAGATAAAAAAGAACTTTACTTCAACAATGAGAAAGTCTCCTTAACCAAACAAAACTATGATTTATTGGTGTTTTTTCTAAACAATCATGGTGCTGTTTTATCAAAGGATCAGATTATAGAAAAAGTATGGAATGGAAAAATAGTCACCCATAACACAGTTGATAAAAGCTTTACCAAACTCAAAAAAGTTTTAAATCAACATCAACAAATAGATTACTTTGAATCTCAATATGGTTTTGGAATGAAATTTCTGCCAGAGGTTAGTATTTCAGACGGATTAAAAAAGCCAACAGATAATAACCCAAAGAAAAAAACAAATCCTGTGTCTCTTTTGGCAATTTTGGTGGTTTTTTTAGCAATATTTGCCTATATTTCATCAAATCAATCACAACAGAAAACACCCACTCCAATAAAACAGGAATCATATCAAAAGCCACTTTTATTGATATTACCAAATGAAACAGATTCTGATAACACTCAATGGTGGTCTGCCAATAACGACAAGTTAATTGAACAAATTCTAGGGGATTATCACAATACACTGATTAAAGATTATAAAACTAAACCACCTAACTTAAATAAACAACAGTACCTTGAACACCAATGGAAAATATCACCTCAGCTGAAGGTTTTATCAACCAATATCGTCAAAGAAA
The DNA here is from genome assembly GCA_913061105.1 of uncultured Alcanivoracaceae bacterium. Classification (GTDB taxonomy): domain Bacteria; phylum Pseudomonadota; class Gammaproteobacteria; order Xanthomonadales; family Marinicellaceae; genus NORP309. Next base: position 4,406 of record CAJXVJ010000034.1, read on the forward strand.
ACGACATTTATACATTGGACTTTAAATTGACTGATAATAATCAGATGGCTTCAAGCTTTACAACCAGTCACAAAAACTTTAATAACCTGTATTCTCAAGCCAATAAATGGTTGCTAGAAACTTTACACCAAGATGAAATTAAAATCTCAGAAAATGCTTTGCCGAATAACCAAGTTCTTATTGAAAATTATTTACGTGGGTTATCAGATATGGCCATTGGAGAAAATGAAAAAGCCGCTCATTATTTTGAAATTTGTCTCATAGAAGACAGCACATTTCATTTGGCTAGATTGGCACTGGCTCAAGTAAAAAACACCATGGGGCAACAGCAACAAGCATTGGCAACATTAGACACTTTGGACTCATTGGATATAAATACAAATACTGAGATAAATAGCCAATCATTACGTGGTTTAATACTTTTTAAAATGGGCAAACCACTTTTGGCCAAGCAAGGCTATTTAGATACCCTAGAAAAATTCAAAGACTCAGAAATATTTGAACTCAATAATATACTGTTGAATCTCAGCTATGTTTATACTGGATTAACAGAAAATGACAAAGCACTTGAGCAAATGGATAAACTCATTAAAAAAGTTTCAAGTGAAGAATTCCCTGAATTTATTGCAGAAGTTTATCGCAAAAAAGCCAGTTTGTTACAAAAAATGGGGCATACATCGCTTGCAAAAGACAGTATAAATAAAGCCAAGATCTTATTTAATCAATTGGGTGATTTGATAGGTGAAGCCAAAGTCCACACACTGTTAGCACGATTAGCTCAACACGAAGCCAATTATGAAGAAGCACTTGAACAACTCAATCATTCTTTGGCAATTGTGAGGGCTTTAAAAAACAAAGTTGGTATTGGCGCAACGATTAGTGAAATTATTTACGTACAATTAACACAAGGGCAATTTTCCAAAGCATGGAGCCTCAATCAAGAATTAGAAAGCATTGCAAATGAAATAGATTATGCTTTTATGCAGTTGGCGTCAAAACAATTTACAATCGACATTGCGCGCGTACAAAAACAGTGGGAAAAAGCAGAAATATACCTGCAACAACACAATGACTTAGCCATAAGCACAAACAATGAAAGGGCTAAAATCAACAACAAATTATTGGCCATTGATCTGTATTTAGACAGTCATAAAATTGAATTAATACAAAGCCTTATCGACGAATTACAATCTTATATCAATGATAAAAAAGAAATTAGAATGCAACCCAGGATTGATTTAAAACAAGCCAGATTTTATACAATGACAGACCAGGCTGATTTAGCTGTATCTATTCTGCAAGAATCTTATCCAATTGCATTAGAAACCAATGATACCGAATCACTGATACAAATCAACAATCAATTAGCAAGAATCCATTTAGACAAAAATCAACCAGAAGAAGCCTTATTACTGTTAAAGAAATCAGAACAATACAAGCCTTTTTCCTATCCATTTGATTTGTTAAGATCAAAAGCCTATGCCAAAAAAGGGCTCCTAATCAAGGCCATAGAATTGGCCAATCAATGTAAACTACAATCCAATGAGTTTTGGCAAACTGATGATAATGAATATTTAGTAGATTTAATAAAAAAGAATGAAAGCTAATTTATTTAGTAATGTAAATTATTAAACCCTCAATATAGTTTCATTTGAAACCATAATTAGATTTTGTGATATACTTAATCTGGGAAGGGGAATTATGGTTAAATGGGTTTGAAAAAATTTAGCTCGCTATTAAGTCATCTTAATAAAAATAAAAATATTATGGCATTACAAGATGCATCAATTGCTCTTGTGCCAATGATTCTCACTGTAACAATTTTATTGATGATATCTGAAGGATTGATTTTTTTCAATACATTGCATTCTATTGCTGTTGCTATAAGTAACATATATACCTATTTTTATATTTTCTTTCCATTAATATTTACAGTCAGTCTATCCATGGCTTTTGCAAAAAGTAAGGACATAGATGCCACTTGTTTGGTGTTAATATGTTTTAGTTTATTATTTTTAACTCTTGCCCATCGGTTTGAAACATTTTTGGAGTTACGAGAGTCAACATATATTAAATTACTGCCTATTCCATTGTGTTTTTTCACATCAATTATCCTTAAGTACTTTTCTTCAAAATCTAGATTACATATTTTCAAAACCGATGATATATCCCTGAATATCAATAAGAGCTTTAATTATATATTGCCATCAATATTCACTTTTTGTTTAGTGTTTTTGTTAGTCATAATTGGTGAAAATATTTGGCAATCGCTCGCTGATTATCAGTCTTCAAACCCATTTATAATAACAGATACAAGCAACCTATCAAGTGTGTTCTTTTTTAAGCTAATTAATAAGCTAATCTGGTTTATTGGTGTTAATCCTTCACATATATTTTCATTCCTAGGTAGTGTTTATCATGATGCTTTTCTTGAAAATGTAGAGGCTTTTTCTTTGTTGCAAACTGTTCCAAATATTAATGTATCGGGAAATTATATTTTTACTGATATAGGCGGCGCAGGTTCTGTATTTTGTTTATTGATTGCCATATTATTATTTTCAAAATCGTTAAGACATCAAAGATTAGCAAAAGTATCAATCTTACCCAGTACATTCAATATTTCTGAAATATTGCATTATGGCATGCCTATTGTATTTAATCCTTTTCTATTCGTGCCGTTTGTTTTCGTTCCGATTATTTTGTATCTAAACACCTACTTATTTATGTCATTAGGTCTTGTCAATCCAGTTGTGGCTAGTATCCCATGGACAACACCTCCATTATTAAATGCTTATCTAGCTACTGGCGGTGATTTTTTTGCAATTTTATTACAAGTCATCAATTTATACATAGGTACAGCGATTTACCTTAAATTCCTTAGAATGCTAGAGTCTTCACATTTAGACAATGACGTAGTATCTGACTTTTCTAAAAAATTTAATTTAGAGACTCAAAATATTCAAGCTCTACAATTTAGAAACCAACAGTCTCTCATGAAAAATTTAGAAATTGAAAACCAAATTAATTCATACTTGTCATTAATTTCAAAAGGAGATTTGGTTCTTTATTACCAACCCATTTTGAATGCTAAAACAAAAAAAATAGCTAAGGTTGAAGCCTTAATTAGAATAAGGGATGAGTCGGGTAAAATATTCCCTCCTGATTTCATCAATTTATTTTCCGAAGTTGGTCTATCAACCCATATAGATAGGTGGGTAGTCAATCGTGCGGTAAAACAATCTCATGATTGGCCAAGTAAATTTGATGACATTCAGATTTCCATTAATATATCTCCTAACTCATTGTTAGATAGGGATTTTGTAGAGTTTCTAATTAAAATGCACCAGAAATCTATACATTCATTATCAATTGAAATATTAGAAAACCAAGCAGTATTTGAGGAACAAAAAATTAATGATCATTTGAAATTATTGAAAGACCAGAATATCACAGTATTTTTAGATGATTTTGGTTCTGGGTTTTCTGCTTTGTCTATGCTGTCAAAACTCAATATAGATGGCGTCAAATATGACATAGATTTTACCCGTCAACTGCATACAAATGATGGCTTTAATCTACTCAATTCATGTTTAAACATCAGTAAAACTTTAAATCATATAACAGTATTAGAAGGCATTGAAACTGAAGAACAACTTGAATTGGCATTAAAATCAGATGTTGATTATATTCAAGGCTTTTTTATAGCTATACCTCTTGTTAATGATGAGCTAGAAACTTTCATTGATACGATTAAGATTTAACCCGTTACATTATTCTTTTCAAAAACCACTTCATCGCATTGATTAAATTCCGCAAAATCAATTAAAGCTTGTTTTAATTTTATTTGGTATTTTTCATTGTTTTTAATAATTTTTTCTTTAAATACAGCTTTAACTTTTAATATTCTTTCTTTACGGTGGGCTTTACAATCAATACGACCGACCAGTTCATTACCATATAGTATTGGAAGGCAAAAATAACCAAATTTTCTCTTTGCATCAGGCACATAGCATTCTATTTGATAATCATAGTCGAATAATTCTGATAACCTTTTTCTCTGTATCACCATATTATCAAATGGTGACAGGATATGGACTTTTGTTTGAAGGCGATTATTAAGTAAAGATAATCGTTCTGGTAATGCGTAGTATTCCTGCTTGTTCACTGATACTTTTTCAAGTTCTCCAGCTTCATACATCTGTATAAGACTTTTGTGTACACTTGGTTTAAGTCCTTTACGAAGATAAGCAATATTTTCAGCGGAGCCTATTCCTTGAGTATACAAATAGCGCTTGATTAAATGTTGACAATATTCTTCATTAGTTGGCATTGAAGTAATGATCTCAGTAGGCAATAACTTTTCGGTAAGCTCATACATCTTTTGAAAGCCTTGACGTTTTTTTACCATTAGCTGGCCTTCCATATAAAGTTGCTCTAAGGCAATCTTTGCAGGTTTCCAATCCCACCAACCACTATTAACTTTTCGTTTGTGTTTAAAATCACTGGATTTTTTAGCACCTTCTTTGGCAATAATGTCTTTAACATGTGACATCATCTCAGGTTTGTTTTTAAACCAATGAATGTCTCCATTGGCAATTTGTTGCTTACGAATCAATGAGAATCGATAATCCTTTATGGGTAACATGGCTGCTGCATGAGACCAATACTCAAATATCTCTTTGCTTTCAAATAATGAATCCAAATGGCTCTCTTTAAAATGCTGATTACGTGACCACAACACATGTAAATGTGCCCTATTCACGACTGAGATCGTATCAATTTGCACATAACCTAAAGCATTAAAGCTTTCCATTGTTGCATCCAAAGTTTTACTTTTTTTATTGTGGTGAAAGTCATTGCACAAAACTATTAGTTTTCTTGCTTGCTGTTTTGAGAGTATATGCATGGCTAGAATCATAATCCTTTTTAAATTTTTAAGCAATGTGCGAGAATAACAAAAAATTGAAGAAGAGAAAAAATAGATGAAAATATGGGTTGATGCAGATGCTTGTCCGAATGTGATCAAAGACATTATTTTTCGTGCCGCAGATAGAACACAAACTTATGTGACCTTGATTGCCAATCAATACATTTCTCACACACCATCGAAATATATTGACGCCGTTCAAGTTCAACAAGGTTTTGATGTGGCTGATGACGAAATCGTAAAACGGTTAAATGCTGGAGATTTAGTTGTTACTGCGGATATTCCATTGGCATCTGAATCCATTGACAAAGGCGCAATAGCTCTCAATCCTCGCGGTGAGCTCTATACCACTGAAAATATAAAAGCCCGTCTAGAAATGCGGAATTTTATGGAAACCTTACGTAACAGTGGTGTTGAAACTGGTGGACCCAAAGCGCTTAATCACCGAGACCGTGAAAAATTTGCCAATTGCTTGGATAAATTGTTATTAAAAAAATAAAGACCTATTATTTAAAAATTAATCTCACTTTTGTAAACTCCTTAAAAGTGCTATAATCAATAGCTCATTGAATGTTTTAGGTGATTGTTATGAATTCTTTTGAATCAAACTGTTTGAAAATATTTATATTGTGCTGTTTTTTGATTGCAACATCAGCAAACTCTTCTGATTTCAAATATACAGGACCTCATTTAAATCTAGAATACTCAGGTCCTATTATCGTCCATAACAGTCAGTTTAAATATACAGCCTCTGATAGATTATCCTTTTATACAAAAGATTACCTGACACACAACATACCAGAACTCTTACCATTACGAGAAGCCATTGATACTTGGGCAGCCATGCATTCTATACACCCTCAATTATTAGCAGAAGTTTTAAAAAACCATTTTCGTGGTAAACCCGTAGATGACAGTTTTGAAAACAAACAACAAATCTTTCAAATCGCTACAGGCTTAAGTCAAAGTTATTATACTTATATAAATGACCCTTTATCGGCCAGTAAATCTGTTGTTGCTATAGCAAAAGCATATGATTTCGAGTTAAATTTAAATAATGATTTTGCCAGCAAAAGAATAATTTTAGAACACGATTATTTTAGAGGAAATTCAGGCCCTCCTTTATTTGGGTATTTTCAACCACCGTGGCCACGTGGTGAGTTTTGGTCTGGCGGTGGTGTACATACACAAACTGGTGGCGGTAATACTCCAAGAAATTCATTGGACTTTTTTGCTAGCTTTATTAGTTGGGGAGCCAATACTAGTAATATCTGGGTAAGTGCATCAGAAGCGGGAATTGCCAGGGTCTTTTCTTCCTGTAATGTACAAGTTATCCATTCAAATGGTTGGGTAACTTCTTATTATCATTTAGATAATGTACAAGTTAATGACTTTGATACTGTTTATGACAACCAAAAATTATCAAACTATGCTGATAACTTAGCACAAGCAACCTGTCAAGGCGGAAGCTCGACAGGGCCGCACGTTCATTTTTCATTCTTTTATGATGGTAATCCAATTGAAATAGATGAGCCAAATGTTGACCTTACTAGTTGGAAACATCAAGCTGGCATAGGAAATTATGACAGCAATTGTGCTAATTCTATATATACATTAATACCTGAAAATACTACTGTCTGTCCATTCTTTTTACAATTGCCAAATAATACCATTGAAGGGAATATATTTGCTAATGGATTTGAACTTTAATAATTAGTAATTAGTAATTAGTAATTATTAATTAACAATTGAAAGATCAAGATCAAGATCAAGAGTTATTTACCATGAAGCACATGAAGTGCACGATGGTTTTGTTTTGATTATTAAATAAGATGTTAAAGAGCACTTTTTAATTCTTTTATTCTTTTCTTCAAGAGCTCCATGTCCTTCATGGTGAAATAATCTTTTAAATTTTTACTATCAAGAACGTTAGTTACTTTGTTGTAAGTTTGTAAGATTCATCAAGCCATTTTTCCCATATTGCTTTTGGGATTGGGTTTTCATTTGTGAATCTAACTGTTACCCAGCCAGCTTTTGCTGGTGATTGATAACGATCAGGTTCTGTCGCTGCCAACTCTTGTGCTTGTGGAATTGATTGATCTAATTTAAGCATCGCTTTATAACCTATGCCTTTTGCTCCAGGACCAATAAATAAAAACTTTGTTTTTGCCTTTTTTGCTTTAAAAAATGTTTGATTACAAGACATTCCAGTCTCTACATCATTATATGTCAGAGCTTTGTCACATATTTCATTGGTTGGATCATTCATAATTTAGACTCCTCATTATCTGATGGATGATTAACACCATCATAAGTCGGTATGTCCTTTAATTTTAACGCATTAACGCCTTCTAAACAAGCGACATTAAAGCCATATTGAGTTGGGTTTGAACGACGCTGATGGTGAGTATAAATGCCACAGACCGAGCAGAAATAATGTTTAGCCATCATGGTATTGAATTGATAGAGTGACAGCTTATCTTCACCCTTGATTATCTTAATTCCATCTAATGTCACTGATGCCACAATCGCTCCCCGCCTCTGGCACATGGAACAATCACATCGACGAGGGTCATCTAATCCATTGGGGAGTGACAATTCAAATTGTACAGCTCCGCAATGACAGGAGGCTTTATGAATTGGGTTTATTTTCATGTATACATTCTCAATCACTAAATGTTGTTTTCAAACTTACATTATTCGTTTAATCTTTTTGTAAGATTAAGTAAGCATGTAATTCAGGGTGTTGGTCATATTCGAAGTGTCTACATGTACAACCCAAATCCATAATTAGATTTAGAAATCCCGATACACCCAAAGACGAGTAATATACTTCTGGTCCCATGGAATCATCTTTGTGCTCTCCTTGTTGGTCTATCCCACCAAAAGAGAAAATCAATATTCCATTAGGTTTTAGTGCGGAAATCAATTTGCTGAGTACATGTGCTTGTTGATCAAGCGGCACATGCCAAATGCTGTCCCATGCAGAAATAAAGTCATACTGATTTGGCAACTCCCATTTTGTAATGTCTTTTTGATGAAAGGAGATTTCTGGATGTTTAATTTTTGCCAACCTAATCATCTCTGTGGAGATATCGACTCCCTCTGGCTTAAAACCTTTATCTAATAGCAAGTCAATAATGCGCCCTGTGCTACCACAACCAACATCGAGTGCATGCCCACTATTTTTAACAAAAGCAATCGCGCGTTCATGCTGCTTAATGCCATTACCCCTATTAAATTCATCCCTTTCCCACAGATGGGTGATTTGATTATAAGCTTTACCGATTTCTTTAGGTTTCATGGTTTATGTGTGGCATGTGTTAAATATTAATTTTATCACAGTGCTATTTTGATTAAAAGTGACAACTATTGAAACAATAATTGGGTACCCACAAAGGGATGCGCCGTACACAATTATAATCTCATTTGAACGATTACATCCAACTAATAATACTTAAATACATTGGAATTGGGACTTTACATAAAACATTAATTTAGCAAGCTAAATTTGTCGGGACTAAAGTCCCAAATCCGAATAGGTAATTAAGACAGTATCTACGTCAGTGAGTAATAAAATAACAATGAGTTACATTAATAAAACATCCGTGAATCTCCGTGTCTTCTCTGCGAATCTCTGTGTTACTTATCTTTTTTCCCCTTAGTGTCCTTCATCTGCATCATGGTAATCATTATTTAATCATACAAACGAGTGTAATATCGGGCGGACACATAGGTCCGCACCCTACATGACGGAGTTATTTCACAATTTAAGACTATTAATTACTAATTGTTAATTACTAATTGAAAAGGCTACTTCATAATCCAAATTGAAAATCTTTTGCCTTTTATTCCTTTTGATTTCAAACCCTTAATGGCCTTATTGATCAATCCTCTTTCAAGGGCAACATAGCTTTGCTTGTCGTAAATATCTATTTTACCTATGCTTTTACCTGGAAGGCCGACATCTTTGGTCAAGGCGCCTAAGATATCACCAGGTCTGAGTTTGTTTTTCTTACCGGCTTCTATTACCAATGTGCCATTGCTGGCTTTGAGGATAAAGGCTTGGGCATTTTGTAGTGCAGAACCTTTGGCAAAGATGCGGTGGCTGTTTTCCATGTCTTTGGCTTTGTGTGATTGTTTGCCAGCAAATAAAGTCACGGCTGTTCCTGTTTTTCCAGCTCGGCCTGTTCGCCCTATTCTGTGGGTGTAAACATTTTTTTCAAATGGCAATCCATAGTTGATGACCATGGACAATTCTTTGATGTCTAAACCACGTGCAGCCACATCGGTAGCAACCAATACTGGAATGGTGTGATTGGAAAATTTAACCAATACATCGTTTCGTTGGTATTGTTCTAAATCTCCATGAATGGCTGCGGATTCTATGCCGTTATCATTGAGGTATCTGACTACTTCTTTGGCATCTATTTTCGTGTTTGCAAAGACGATGGCATTATCAGGTTCATATTTGGCGAAAACATTGACAATTGATTTGAGCATTTTATCGGTATCAATATGATAAAAGTACTCGGCAATACTATTGGGTTGTTCTTGATCTAAGGTTTTAATATTAACGGCATTGTTCTGAATTGTTTCAGAAAGCTTTCTGATTTCATTGGTAAATGTGGCTGAGAAAAACAGGGTTTGGCGTTTTTGAGGAACAAAGGCCATGACTCTCAGAATTTCATCAATAAAACCCATGTCCAACATTCTATCGGCTTCATCTAATACCAAAGTCTCTAAACCAGCTATGTCCAAATAGCCTTTGTCTAAATGTTTAAGTATGCGACCAGGTGTGCCCACAACAATGTGAGCTGGATGAGAGAGCGATCGGATTTGTGGGCCAATGGCCGAACCACCACATAAAGTGATGATCTTAATGTTTTGAGTGAATCGGGCCAATCTTCTTAATTCTTTTGTCACCTGATCTGCTAATTCACGGGTTGGACACAAAACCATAGATTGAACTTCGTATTGTTTTAATTGAATCTTATTCAATAAGCCAATACCGAATGCTGCGGTCTTACCACTGCCTGTTTTGGCTTGTGCAATCACATCCTTATTTTGTAAAACATGTGGTAAACTCATGGCTTGTACAGCAGTCATTTGTGTATAACCTAATTCATCCAAATTATTTAATACGGGTTTTGACAAATGAAGTGATGAAAATTTCAATTCTGACATAGGGTTGTTTGATGTAAAGTGCTTGAAGTATAAGCCTTTTAGACGTTGTTTCAAGTTTTTTCCAACCATTTATTCAATTGCAACGTCTATAGAATATCCAAGCAATAAAAAATACATGATTAATAAAGTTTACATTGAATATTTACTACTTAAAGATGATCAACAATCATTTGAACAAGTATTGAGTATTATTCAACCCAAATTATTGGCTTTTGCATGCTCGATATTGAAAAATCAATCCAGTGCGCAAGATGCACTACAAGATTCTTTAATCGCGATTGTCAAAGGCGTAAAAAAACTTAAAGATCACAGAAAATTCCATGCATGGATTTATCAAGTCACACGCAATAAGTGTTTTGATATGATACGTAAAAACCAGAAACATAATAATGACAGTGATATCGACTCCATTCCAGAACCTTCGATTGAGGATTCGGATAGAGACACGAAATTAGATATGATGAGCATGATTAATCAACTGCCTCATAAACAGAAAAACATCATTCACTTATTTTATTATGCGGGGTTTAATGTCATAGAAATTGCACTGATTGTCAACAAGCCGGCTGGTACAGTTAAATCAATATTATACGATGCCCGCCAAACATTGAAACAACTTTTAGGAGATCAAATATGACTTCAATAGATGAAAAAATCAAACAAGCACTCAGTGAAGAATACAACGATATTATAGCTGAGAACGATAAAATCGATGCCAATCCATTCAGGCAAATGGGTGTTGGCTTTAAAAGTAAAATGGGCTGGATGTATATCGGTGTCATACTGTTTGGTATTATTTTTACAGCAATAATGGTCTATGCTATTTTTGCTTTTTATCATGAGACAGAAATCAAATCATTAATTGGTTGGGGCATAACCATCATAATTTCTGCCTTTTTGACTCAGGTGATAAAAATGTGGTATTGGTCAGAACTGGGTAAAGACAGAGTAATAAGGGAAATTAAACTCCTGGAATTACAATTGGCCCATGTGATTAAGAACCAAAACAAATAGTTATTGAATTAGAATAAAAAAAGCCCGAATAAATCGGGCTTTTTCATTACTATAATTTTTAAATTCTTATAAGAATTCGATACTCCAAGAGTCGATATAACCTGTATCTTGTCCTGCACTATCTATCACTTTCAAACCCCACGTACCATTGGCAGCAGTTGTGCCTGCATTGATGGTGACAGATTCGTTGATATTGTTAGTACCACCACCGCTTGGTTCTCTAAGTACAGCCGTTGCTCCATTTGGTGCAACAATCTCAACTTTTAAATCACCACGATAAGTGTGAACAATATTATAAGTTATTTCGATATTACCAGCATTACCTGTTCTGTTAACACTCATATTACTGGTTGCACCAGTAGGGTTGTTATCAGGAATATTGACATTTGCAGTACTTGTGAAAACAGATTGTTGTCCGCCACCACCAGCTGTGTAACTGCCTGTTAAGCTAACACCAGAGAAAGTGCTATAAGCTTTAACTCTAACATAATAAGTGCCACCTGCTGATGTACCAGTACAATTTTCTGTGTTTCCACCTACATAAGGTCTACAGTCATAATTTGAATCTGTTGGAGCAGCACCAAATCTAACATACATATCCGCATCGCCAGATCCACCACTCATTGCAAAGTTAATATTCGTAGCGCCTGCAGGAACATCTAAGGTATAAACAATATCAGCACCCGTACTTGCTGCTAAACCTGTCACAGCCACACCGTTAGTTAAAACATTGCCAGCTGGAGGAGCAGTTACAGTAACAGAATTTGTTTGTGAATCTGTAGCCCCATCATTATCCGTTACAGTTAAAGTAACAGAATATGTACCCGCACTTGCATATGTGTTTGAAGCTGTTGCTCCAGATCCACCAAATGACCATGAATAACTTGAGATAGAACCATCTGAGTCAGATGAACTTGAACCATTAAAACTACAGGTTAAGTTTGTACAACTTGAAGTAAATGCAGCATTTGGAGCTACATTTGCTGGAGCTGATACTGTTACTGAGTTTGTTTGTGTATCAGTTGCACCATCATTATCAGTTACTGTTAATGTAACAGAATATGTACCTGCACTTGCAAAAGTATTCGAAGCAGTTGAACCAGATCCACCAAATGACCAAGAATAACTTGAGATAGAACCATCTGAATCAGATGAGCCTGAACCATTAAAACTACAGGTTAAGTTAGTACAAGACGAAGTAAATGATGCATTTGGAGCAACATTAGGAACAGAGGTTGAATAACTGCCAGTTAAACTCACGCCAGAATAAGCAGAATATCCCACAATCATCACATGATATGTACCAGCTTGTGCTGATGCAATTGGGCAACTTTCAGAATTTCCACCAACATAAGGACGACAATCATAGGTAGAAGTCGTTGGTGCACTGCCAAATCTCACATACAAATCAGCATCACCTGATCCACCGCTCATGTTAAATGTCAAATTGCTAGCACCACTTGGAACAGCCATTGTATAGTTCACTTGGCTATTGGTAGCACCCGACAAACCTGTTTCAGGTACGCCATTGGTTAACACATTATTAGTCGGAGGTGGCGGAGGTGTTCCATTCATGGCCAATACTGCCGCATCTGAATCGACTATGCCTGCTCCACAATTTGAAGTGTTACATTGATGAGAACTGACATTTGGAAAAGACCTAGAAGTTGACTTTAATACACTTTCAACTTCAGCAGGTGTTGTTGAAGGTTTAACTGCATACATTAATGCTGCTAATCCAGCCACATGAGGTGCAGCCATAGATGTACCTTGTAAACCTGCAATATTATCTGATCCTGGTGTCGATGTTCCAGAATTGTGGGTAGATTGAATCATATTTGCTTCGCTCCAAACACCGCCTTCACAATCAGAAAGTGATGTGGGCATACCTTCGCCAGTAGGGTTACAACCGTCACCACCTGGAGCAGCAACATCTATGACTGACCCATAATTTGAGTAATAAGCACGGCCGCCATTTCTGTTTGTCGCTGCCACTGATACAACTCCAGAACAATTAGCAGGTGGATAACCTGAAGAACTATTTGAGTTACCTGCTGCGACTACAATAGTAGTACCTGCATTAACTGCAGCTGTAATAGCAGACTGATAACTTGAGCTACAACTTCCAGGAGACCCGGCACCCAAAGACATGTTAATTACATCGGCTGGATTTGGATTACTTGGAGCGCCAGAAACGCTTAAACCGGCAGCCCATCTTATCCCATCTGCGATATCAGATAATGATCCGCCACAAGTACCCAAAACACGAACTGGAACCAAATCAACATTCCATGCAACACCTGCTACATCATTGTTATTATTCGAAACAGCACCTACAGTTCCGGCTACATGGGTTCCATGCCAAGAACTATTACTGGCTTGTGATCCTGTTCCACATTGCCCTGCTGTAGTCCAATCACCTGGATCTTGTGCGTTAGAATCACGTCCACCACCATCGTTAGCTACAGATGATGAACTAATCATGTCGTATTGACCAACAACATTACCAGCCAAATCTGCATGTGGACGATAGCCTGTATCTAGGACAGCCACTGTGACATTGTTACCAGTAGTCACATCCCAAGCATCTGGCAAATTCATACCGCCAGCATTTTCAAAATAATGCCATTGTGTATTATAAGCGGTATCATTTGGAGTTGCATAGGGAACCATTAAAGCATCAATTTCTGCATACTCAACGTCTGAGCGTTTATTTAATTCCGCAACAATGGCTTCTAAATCAACATTAACTAATCTTTGTGTTGTTTTAGAAGCAAGGCTTAAAACTTCTGCATCACCAGACATCATGCGTTTAAATTTTAAATTGACACCATATTGCTGTCCAATTTCTTTCGCTCTTTGTTCTGATTGATCTATTGATTCTGATCTGTTGGCATTTTTATATTTTATTATGATGCCAGGGGCTAATGGATTATATTTTGTAGGTTGTGTATTTAGTGAAACCACAGGGTTTGTAAACGCACTCGTAGATATTGCCAATGTTGCCATTGTAGGCAACAGTAGCTTGTTAAATTTTAACATTTATGATTTTCCTCTCTTTTTTAAAATTATTTTAATGGGTTGTGCATTCTTCAAGTGTTATTTTTATTATGACAATTTACGTCAAAATGACGAAAATCAGCGAACCTAATGAACAACGCAGAGAAAAATATCACAATTTTTATTCTTAGTCACGCTTTTTGTAGCCTGTCTCTTATACACATCTCCGAGCCCACGAGACAGG
>CAJXVJ010000035.1 GCA_913061105.1 uncultured Alcanivoracaceae bacterium
GAGATTTCTGCCTGTCTCGTGGGCTCGGAGATGTGTATAAGAGACAGCAACATATGGGGTGGTACTGATTATATTCAATCACCTGATCACCATGTTATTTATCAATTAAATGGCAATGACTTGGATGATTTTTGGTTTGATGGGGTTACAGCAGATACGCGCAGCTATGAAGTTGCAGCCAGTGGTTTGTCAAATGGTAATCAACAAATTACTATTACAGCACCTAATGATACCAATACCCAAGCCGATGTGATTCATGTTGAGTCTTGGAAAGTGACCTATCCACGGGCTTATGTGATGAATAACCAGCAGATTGATTACGCTATTAATGCCAATCAATCTCAATCTGGTAATGGTGACATTATATTTGCCAATGGCTTTGAGACCAGTGCCAATAACTTCTTGGTTCAAAATGCCACAACCGAAAGTTATTCGATATACAAAGTCTTAAGTAATGGTGAAACACAAGCTTACACATCAACTACACAGGGTGATTGTACAGGCACACAAGACATGGGTTGTTCACTCAAGTTTGCTGTAGAAAATTCAGCAGGCCATGTGTTTATCGCTTCAGAATCACAGTTAAACAAACCTGAATTATCTGTTCCAAGCTTGTTGGCTGAAATTAAAGAGCTAGGACAAACGGATTATTTAATTATCTCGCATCCAGATTTTATTGGTGCAGAGTTGAATGATTTTATCCAACTTAAGTCATTGGACTTTAATGTAGCCTTGGTTGATGTTGAACAAATTTATGCGCAGTTTGGATTTAATAATGTATCAGCAGACAGCATAGCCAGTTACGTTAAATATGCGCAGCAACACATGGGTGTTACAAATGTCTTGCTTGTTGGAGGTGACAGTTATGATTATAAGAACTACTTAGGTCTTAATTCTGTAAGCTTTATTCCAACACTGTATGCACAAACCGATAGTTTAATTAGGTATGCACCTGTTGATGCCAAGTTTACAGACATTGATGGTGATAATGTTCCTGATATAAACATAGGCCGTTTTCCTGTTCGCACAGAATCTGAATTGGCTAACCTGATTCAAAAGATCAATGATTACACCGACAAAGACTATGGTTTAACAAGTATCTTTGCTGCAGATGGGGTTGACTCTTCATCGGGTTATTCATTTAAGAATGATGCTGATTTATTGATAGATGCCCTTCCACAAAGTTGGAAGGACAATATCAATGTTAATACCAAAGCATATATTGATGACGATGGTGTTGTTGCAGCTAAATCAAAGATTAACACCAGCATTAATCAGGGTGTGGCCCTAACCAGTTTTATTGGACATTCAGGTCCTAGAGATTGGAGCTTTTCACGCATGTTTAGTGCCAGTGATGCCTTATTATTGGGTAATTTGAACACACCAACATTGGTCACTCAATGGGGTTGTTGGAATACTTATTTTGTTTCACCACAAGAAGACACATTGGCCCATGCATTTATGCTAAATCAAAATGGTGGCGCTGCTTCAGTACTTGGTGCCAGTACATTGACTCAAGCGATACATGAGAAAGCATTGGCTCAATTGGTATTAACACATCTTACCCATGATCAAATGACATTGGGAGATGCTGTGACATTGGCCAAACGCACCTATGCACAAACCAATCCTGATGCATTAGATGTTATCTTGGGATGGAATATTCTGGGTGATCCTGCTTTAAAGCTATAAGCCAGTTATAGTAAATACAAAAAGGCCGCGATTTAATAAACCGCGGCCTTTTTTTTTGACTTTTTATTTTTGATCTAATTTAAACTCAATCACTTGTACTGCAGTTTGTGCATGAGGCACACCATCAATGATCAGTGGTTTGAATTTTGATTTTCTCACAGCCCTTAATGTTGCTTGATCAAAGATTCTTCTTGGGCTAGATTCAATGACTTTTACATCACTAACCAATCCATATTCATTGACTGAAATTTCAACCTTAACCCATCCTTCTATTCCTGCTAGGGCTGCTTCTCGAGGGTACATTGGTTGTATACCTATCACTTGCATCATATCGCCGCTATTATCAAATCCGTTTTTATTTGTAATATGATTTGGTAGCAATGGTACATCTAATCCATCTATCGCCATATTTTTAAAATCAGCATCTCCTTGTGGTAACTTAACAGTGTCTCGATCTGTATCTTCTGTGATATCAATCGAAGGAGCCACAGGAGGTTGTTTAACCTTTTCTTGTTCAGGAAGTGTTTTTTCTATTCGATCTACTTTAGCAGGGGTATCCATTTCTTCTACAAGACTAAAGTTGATGTCGTCAAAATCACTGGCTTGGTAGGATTTTGGTGAAGTAATTAACATTGACATGCCTAAAAATGCAAAAAATGATATCACCACGGCGGCTAAAACTGATGTTGTATATCTCATTGGTTTCTCTCTCCAAATAATTGATTAGTACTATTTGTGACACGAAGAAATAAAGATTAGTTCAGAATTAATACAATTATATTGATTATTAGGGATTCATAATATTATTAATTCATACGTTTGTTTGATATAATGTGCAACATTAAAATTAACCAAGAGATTACCACAATGCCATTGATTCAAGCACCAATAAAAGACATCCAATTTATATCTGAGCAAGTATTAGACCTAGACTCCCATTACAAAAAACTACCTAAACACAATGACATGGATGCTGAAACTTTTGAGACAATTGTTGATGAAGCTGCAAAGTTTTTATACGAATATGCTGGTCCATTAAATCGAAATTCAGATGAACAGGGGTGTAGCATCAAAGATGGTCATGTGACTACTCCAGATGGATTTGTTGAGTTGTACAAAAACTACTGTGAAAGTGGTTGGGCTTCTTTGGATGGTAATCCTGAATTTGATGGGCAAGGATTACCTTATTGGTTATCAGTAATCATGGGAGAACTAAACAGTTATTTTTGTCCTGGCTGGTCAAATTATGCAGGATTGACCCATGGTGTCAAAGAAATGATTGAACACCATGGCAATGAAGAAATGAAACAAATGTTTTTAGCTAAACTAACTACTGGTGAATGGGCTGGAACCATGTGTTTAACTGAGCCTCATTGTGGAACAGATTTAGGGTTGTTAAATACAGCAGCTCAACCGATTGGCGATGATATGTATGCGCTAAATGGTACAAAAATATTTATAACTTCTGGTGACCATGATTTAACTGATAACATTATACATTTGGTACTGGCTCGCTTACCGGATGCTCCTAAAGGCACTAAAGGTATCTCTTTATTTGCCGTACCTAAGATATTAGATTCCGAACGCAATAATGCTTGGCCTGCCAGCATTGAACACAAAATGGGTCTACATGGATCGGCCACCTGTGTTATGAATTTTGATGGCGCTAAAGGTTATCTTGTTGGGAAACCCAATAAAGGCTTAAACCTAATGTTCTCAATGATGAATGGTGCGCGATTAAACACAGGAATCCAAGGACTATCTGTAAGCTCAGCATCTTATTTGGGCGCACTTGAATACGCAAAAGACAGATTGCAAATGCGTTCGTTAACTGGTGCTAAATATCCTGATAAAGTAGCTGATCCAATTATTGTTCATCCTGATGTTAGGAAAATGTTACTGACCCAAAAATCAATTTCAGAAGGCTGTCGTGTACTGTCATATTTTACAACTCAACAAATTGAAATTACAAAATATTCAGACAACGAAGAAGACAGAGCACGTGCCGATGCAATGGTGGTTATCCTGACACCAATCGTTAAAGCTTTTATAACAGAAACAGCATTAGAAGTCACTAATTTAGGCATACAAGTGTATGGAGGCCATGGATATATTGCAGAACATGGTATGGAACAATTACACCGCGATGCCAAAATATTTACCTTGTATGAAGGCACTACAGGTATTCAAGCCTTGGATTTGTTGGGACGAAAAATCATGCAATATAACCATGGCAGTTTAGGACCAATTGCTGATGTTGTTTATGAATTTATTGACAATAACTCAGATAATCCATATAGCAGTGAGCTTAAAAAATACATGCAACAATGGCAAGAAATTACACAAACTGTGATGAAGAAATCTATGCAAAACATGGATGAAATGGGCGCAGCATCAGTAGATTACTTAATGTATTCTGGTTATGTATTATTGGCGTATTTCTGGGCACAAACCTATCAATCTGCAGAAAAGGGTGGAAGATTTGGTCAATCGTTTTATAATGGTAAGATGAAAACCTGTGAATTTTATTATAAACGCATATTACCAAGAGCCGATTTACATGTTGAAACTATGCTCAGTGGCTCTGAAAGTTTAATGCAAATGACAGAGGATGAATTTTAAATGAAAACATTCTGTTTAATAATGGCATTATTTTTGATTTCATGTAGTGAGGCACCTGAACAAAAGGTTGAGGCAACAATTGAAACTGAAAAAACAGAGATAAAAACCAAAGACCACCCAAAAATGAAAGGTTATCAAGATGCCATTCAAAAGGCCAAAGACATGGAAAAAGAAGTCTTGAAAAATGCCGAAAAAACAAAAAAGGCCATTGATGATTTAGATGACTAAATACAAATCACAGTTAATAAATATAAGTCAGTGGCTGGTGTTAGCATTGACTGTTTATTTATGGCTGCAGTTTGCATTTTTTGGAAGCAGTGATGATCCATTTGTTAACAATAGTGGTGTTAAACCATTAACAACTAAAACAACAAATAGTGCAAAAAATTCCATTGCAAATTACCACATATTTGGTTCAGCACCAGAATTGTATGCTGTGCCATTATCACAAGGTCAAACCAGTTTAAATTTTACCCTTAATGGAACCATGAGTAATGCTGATATCAATACAGGCTTGGCTTATATTAGCAATGTTCAAGGTGTACAAAGTAAATTTAAAGTAGGTGAAAAAGTCTTTGATTTGGCTACATTAGTTGAGATACATAAAACCTATGTGGTTTTAGACAACAAAGGAAAAAAGGAACGGCTGTCATTACCAGAAAAATTATCAACCAATAATAATAGAAAAGAACAGAATAACAATGCTAAAAATAAAGCATCCATTGTAAATCACTTAAATGATAACTCTAAGCCAGAATGGAATGAATTAATGCAGCAACAACAATTTGATCCAAATAAAATATCAAACATTGTGAATAATTCAGAACTTCTTATTGACCAATCGGGTTCTGTTCAAGGCATTCGTGTATCAAACCTTGCTTCAGGAGTCATAGATTTGGCTAAGGTTGGACTAAAACCATCTGATATTATTACCGCGGTTAATGGCACTAAAATATCCAGTAACAACTTGCTCACGGTTGCGAAAACGATTCAAGATACACCCAATTCAAATGTTACGATTAAAAGAAATGGTAAAATCCACAATATTCAAATTAATATCAATGATTTATAATTCGGTTAATATAACACTTTAAGAGTATCTTAAAATTGTAAACCTAATGTTATTTGAATTCCTATAAGAATAAATAATATTCTTAAAGCAAAGTTTTTGGTTTTAGGTTAAAATCTGTTAATAATTTAATAATAACTACAGATTAATTACACATGAAACCAATTTATACTTTTATTCTTACGACTTTATTATTCCTAAATTCCTCCCTCCTAAAAGCAGAAGATGAACTTTTTAGCCTCAACTTAAAAGACGCTGATATCAGGTTGTTGATTGAAACCGTTTCAGATATTACCAAGAAAAACTTTGTGGTCGATCCTGATATACAAGGAAAGATTACAGTCATATCAGGTCATGAAGTTCCAAAAGATGAGATATATAACATCTTCTTGTCTATTCTTAGTGTTAAAGGTTTGGCGGCGGTTAAAGATGGTAACAGCATCAAGATTGTGCCAGAAAACCAAGCTGGTGGAATAGTTGGTGAATTTGATGTGGCCCATGACAGTGATTTTGTGACCCGTATTATTCCGATAAAATATGTCCCAGCACAAGAATTGCTAAATATGTTGAAAGGCATCAACAAAAAAGCCAATATTATTGCCCACAAAGACAGTAATCTTTTAATAATTTCAGATCGTGCGAAAAATGTTGAACGCATGCTTGGGATTATCAACCGCATTGACAAAAAATCAGATTCAACCATTGAAATGGTAACACTACAACATGCCAATGCTCTAGAAGTGGCACAAACAGTTGAATCATTATTAGATACTGGTAATTCAACGTTAGGTGAGAAAACAAAAATTGTTGCAGATGAGCGAACCAATTCAGTCATAGTCAATGCCTCACCATCTTTGAAGATAAGGGTGTTGAATTTAATTGCTCAATTAGACACTCCATTAGAAACCAACACCCAATCACAAGTTATTAAACTCAAGTATTCAGAAGCAGAATCTTTGGTACCTATTTTACAAACATTAGCGAATAAAAGTGAGTCAAGCTCTGATGGTGAGAGTTCGATTGGTGATAATAAAGCCACAATACAAGCACACATAGAAACAAATTCATTGGTGATTAATGCATCTCCAACCGTATTTAAAAATTTGTTAAATGCCATCGAGCAATTAGATGTGAAGAGACCACAAGTATTGGTTGAAGCGATTATTGCAGAATTAACCGTAGACCACAGCAAAGAAGTGGGTTTTCAATGGCAAGGATTATTGAGTCAGTTGAACAATGGAGAAGGCTTAGTCGGTGGTACCAATTATGGAATTGTTGGTAATATACTGAACCCAGATGGTGGGATAAACAACGGTGTAAATATTGGATATATTCAAACAGATGGTGAGGGTAATCCACAAATAGGTGCATTATTATCAGCACTGGCTGCCAATACAAACAACAATATTTTATCAACGCCATCAATTGTAACTTTAAATAACAAAGAAGCCAAATTGTCAGTTGGACAAGAAGTGCCATTTTTAACTGGTCAATATACCAATACAGGTGGAAATGATGGCGCTGCCAACCCATTTTCAACCATTCAACGCAAAGACATTGGCATATCATTGACAGTGACACCACATATTTACGAAGGCAATGAAATCGTTTTGGACATTGCCCAAGAGGTTTCAAGTCTTGCTGCATCAGCAACTTCGGTTGATGTCATTACCAATAAAAGAACCATCACAACCTCAGTTATTGTTCCTAATGACGGGGTGATTGTTTTAGGTGGTTTGATCGACGACACCATTCAAGAAGAAATTAAAAAAGTACCTTTATTGGGGGATATTCCTGTTGTAAGAAATTTATTTAGGCACAAGAAAAAAACCAGGGTTAAACGTAACTTGATGGTTTTCATTCACCCTAAAATATTAGATTCTAGCAATCAAGAAGTAGTAACGCAAAAATTGTATGATGATATCCGTCAGCAGCAATTACTAAAAATGAATGAATCCGAATTTCTCAAAGATGAATTAGTATTGCCTGAAAATGTTAATAACAATAAAGACTAAAAAATGAATGCAAATATTGGTCAGTTACCGAGTTATGGTTTTGCAAGAAAACGTGGTGGAACAATAGAAAAATGGGATGGAGATAAAGCCTTTTTGGCTTTATCAGAAAAAGCATCTACAAGCACTATTGACGAATTGCAAAGGTTTGCAGGCTGTATGGTTGATGCCAAAATATATCCAGAAGCTGAATATACAATATTGATCCAAAAACTCTACCAAAGTCAAAAATCATTGTCTAAGGATGTGATTGATTTTGACAATGAGCCAGGTTTAGCTGAAATAGCAGATGATTTGGGCGAACCAGATGATTTGCTAGAGAGCAATGACGATGCACCGATTATCCGATTGATTAATGCCATGATGTCTGATGCAGTAAAGCTCAATGCTTCAGATATTCACATTGAACCATTTGAAAGCATAGTTTCTGTTCGTTACAGAATTGATGGTTCTCTGCGTGAAGTCATTGCACCACCAAAAGCGATAGCACCTTTGATTAGTTCGCGAATCAAGATTATGTCAAAACTAGACATCTCTGAAAAAAGATTGCCACAAGATGGACGCATCTCGATAAAAATTGCTGGACGCTCGGTCGACATACGTGTCTCAACAATACCAGGGGCATTTGGTGAACGCATAGTGATGCGATTATTGGATAAACAATCTGCCCAATTAGATTTGACCCATTTAGGAATGAACGACAATGATTTATCCCAAATGAGTGAGTTGGTCAATCTACCTCATGGAATTGTCTTGGTAACTGGTCCAACAGGTTCGGGTAAAACCACAACTTTATATGCTGGGCTAGAAACCATCAATGACCGAACAAGAAATATCATGACAGTTGAGGATCCAGTAGAGTATTATCTTGGCGGCATTAGTCAAACCCAAATTAACACAAAAATCGACATGACATTTGCCAAAGGTTTACGTGCAATTTTAAGACAAGATCCAGATGTGATCATGATAGGCGAAATTCGCGATTTAGAAACGGCTGAGATTGCTGTTCAAGCCAGTTTAACGGGTCACTTGGTATTGTCAACATTACATACAAATACTGCGGTAGGATCGATTACGCGTTTAGTTGATATGGGTGTTCCTCCATTTTTACTGGCATCAAGTGTTAAAGCAGTCTTATCACAAAGACTGGTAAGGGTTTTGAATCCATCAACCAAAATTGCCTATCAACCAGATGCTGATGAATGCAAATTATTTAACATCGAACCTCAAACCCTATATCGTGCTGATGAAAAATTATCAATTCAAGAAGCTTATTCTGGGCGAACTGGTATTTATGAACTCATTAAAATTGATGAGAAAATGAAAGCATTAATACATAAAAGTGCCTCAGAACAAAGACTAGAAACTTTGGCACGTAAATCATCGGTATCAATTAGACAAGATGGTATATTGAAAATGTGCCAGGGCATAACTACCGCAGATGAAATTCTCAGAGTAACCTAACACGTTCATGGACGCATTTGAATACAACTCACTCGATAAATTAGGCAAAAATAAGTCAGGGATAATACAGGCAGATACAGAAAAACATGTACGCCAATTACTGCGTGATCAAAACCTAATCCCCATTAGTATTGAGAAAGTAGACGGAAACATAGCATCTGATTCCGGAGATTCTGAAAAAAAACACAAGACCAAACTGCGTTCAGGCGAACTGCCTATAATGATAAGACAACTGTCAACACTTCTAAAAGCAGGTCTGCCATTAGATGAGGCATTAACTACCATTACAGAACAAAGTGACCATAAAAATTCTAAGAAAATCTTAATCACACTTAAATCCAAGCTAATGGAGGGACAAACTTTGGCCTATGCCATGGGGTTGTTTCCTAAAGCTTTTGATGAATTGATAACAACCAGTGTTGAAGCCGGAGAACAATCGGGCAATTTAGATGAAGTTCTGCTTCGTTTAGCAGAATATTTGGAACAGCGAGAAGACATGAGTAAACAATCATGGATGGCGTTATTATACCCCGTATTGTTGATTGTGACATCGATTGCTGTGGTCTCTGGCTTAATGGTTTATATCGTACCAAAGGTGATACAAGTCTTCGAAAACAATAAGGCCGAATTGCCCTTAATTACCCGTGCTTTAGTGAGCTTAAGTGATTGGGTTAGACATTATGGTTTGGCCATGTTTGTTGTGATTTTGGTTGCCATTGTGTTATTTATTTTGGCATTACAAAACCAAGATTTTAAATTCAAATGGCACAAGTTTTTATTAAAAATGCCGATACTAGGCGGGTTTATTCGTATCGCTCAATCAGCAAGATTTACCCGTACATTGGGCATCTTGACCAAAAGTACCGTTCCCATTGTTCAAGCACTATCCTTATCGAGTAAAGTAATAAAAAATCTAGCCATCAAACAATCGGTCGAAAAAACCGCCACCCAAGTCCGCGAAGGATCAAGTTTAAGCCAATCTTTAAAAACCAATGGTTATTTTCCACCCATGACTATCAGATTAATCAACTCAGGTGAACAATCAGGAATATTGAGTGAAATGTTAGAACGCGCCGCAGATACTCAAGAACGCGACGTCAACCACAAGCTCACATCCATAGTTAGTATTCTGCAACCTGTAGCTATTCTTATCGTTGGCATGATGATCTTACTCATAGTCTTGGCCATGCTTTTGCCGATATTCCAGATGAATACTATTGTCAATTAATAATTAGTAATTAACAATCTGTAATTAAAGATCAAGAGCAAAATATTAAGAGCAAAGATCATAAATTTTTAAACCATGAAAAACATAGTCATTCTAACAGGAGCAGGTATCAGTGCTGAAAGTGGCATTAAGACTTTTCGAGGCAGTGATGGTTTGTGGGAAAATCACAAGGTTACGGATGTAGCAACACCTGAAGCTTGGCAACGTGATCCTGAGTTGGTGTTAAGGTTTTATAATGAACGCAGAAAACAGATTAGATTGGCACAACCCAATAAAGCGCATAGGGCTTTGGTCGATTTAGAAAAACGTTTCAATGTTAATGTTGTGACACAAAACATTGATGATTTACACGAAAGAGCAGGGTCTTCAAAAGTGATGCATTTACATGGCGAAATCAACCAATCTCGCAGCAGTATCGATTCTCAATTGGTTTATGAAATTGATGATGTAGAGATGAAAATGGGTAAAATGTGTGAGTTAAAGTCACAACTTCGCCCGAATATTGTCTGGTTTGGTGAAGCTGTTCCTATGATTGAATCAGCAATTCCCTTGATGCATAAAGCAGATTTTGTGATAGTTATAGGGACTTCATTACAAGTTTATCCAGCCGCAGGGTTGCTGGACTTTGCTTCACCAATGGCGAAAATTTATAACATTGATCCCAACAGTGTGATGAAATCTAATGGAGATAATATCACTATCATTAAACAAAATGCTGGAGTGGCATTACCAGTTTTGGTTCAGCAACTTTTGGCTGAATCTTAAATGTTATTGGTGTTAAAATAAATTAAAAATAATCAGAGATAATGAAACATGAATAAAAAACATTTTGAAAAACTCAAAAACATGTATCTGAATGCGAATGTTAATACAAAAATATTTGATACAACTGAATGTGAAATAGAGTTAGAAAAGGCAACAATTTCACTAGAAATCTCTGAAAAATACTTTCATGCACTGGGAGCTATTCATGGAGCAGTATATTTCAAACTGTTAGATGATGCTGCATTTTTTGCAGTACATTCAATCATTGATGATGTGTTTGCACTAACAACATCTTTTAACACCAATATTATTAGCCCAGTCAGCTCAGGAAAAATAATAGCAGTTGGAAAAATAAGGTACAAATCTCAAAATTTATTTGTTGCAGAATCAACCTTATATAATGAAGCGGGAAAAGAGATTGCATTTGGAACAGGAAATTTTGCCAAAAGTAAAATTAAGTTATCTAAACAGATTGGTTATAAATAAGCCTATTCCATTACAATTTTACGAATCGTTATTCTTCTGACTCCAGGTTTAAAACTAATGTGGGGTCACCAAGTAAAATCCAGTTAGTCGCCTGATCATTGTAACCCAGAGAATGGGCTAAATTTCTGGCTGATAAAATAGCTGATCCCAATGTCTTTCCTTGTAACTGTTGTTCTAATACATGATTGGCAAACACTTCGTTACCAGAGTAACTTGATAAAGTAGCGGCACCATGTATGGCCACAGCACCATTAGGTATTTCATTGGCTCCATTCATTAAAGTTAATGACAAACTGTCAGTGACAGGAGAGACAAAGTAACTGGAATAACAGGTTAATGTACCAATTAAAGTTGGAAAATTTTGGTTATTTAAATTGTTTAAATCACCTGATGCCAAAATACCTTGTCTTGACCACTGTGTGGGTGATCCATGACCTATAAAATTTGATAAGCTATGTTTGTTTTCCCAAGCACTAAATAATAATTCTCTTGATAAATCAACGCTATTTACACCATTATTATAAGGTATATTGTTTGGAAAAATTTCAACCACTTCAATATTGGCAGCCGAATCATTAATGGTTTCAATCATTCTATTGGCTTGTAATTCAAAAGATTGGATTTCATCGTCTTCTATATCCGTTATATAAACGGCATTTAAATCTGTTGAAGTTGACCAATTTAATGTTTTATTGACTATGTTATCTAACTCTGACATGCTTCTTACAGGCCACCTTCCTATAGAAATATTTGATATGCCATCACCATTAATGTCAGTTAATAATGCGTCACTTGGTGTATGCGGAACATATAAAGTTGGCGTATACATTGTTGGAATAAAGCTTGTGCTGTTTATACCAAGTTGATTTTTATAATCATAAGAATCGTTTCCTACAAGCAATACATGTTTGATAGATGATGTCTTTTGGTATTCACTTAAAAATTTAGTCACTGCATTGGGTAAATTCATACCGCCATTAAATTGATTTTGAATATCTAAAATTGAGACCAATTTAATATTCCATCCTTCGGCTGAACGGGCATTAATGTATTGATTCATTGCATGATTCGAATCTTCATTGAGGGGGATAAAAGCTGGATGAGCTATTATAATGTAATCCTTGTTGTCGGTAATTAGATCTTGAACTGCAATAAGCTCACCAATTTCTGGTTTATTTATTTTAACAGAATTTGAAATCCAGTAACTGGCAGTTTGAGAGTTATTGTTTGCAATTTTTATTGTATTTTGATTACTGTATTCTGATTCTAGAATAGATAAGCTATTTCCATCATATGAATAAAAAGAGGCAGCACTTTCCAATTGATTGGATATGTTATTGACAAGCAAACTATTGTTATTGTTCAATTGTTCTATTTCCAAAATACCATCGATGGGATTTAATTCTCTTTTATAGGACAAGCTAATCTGATCAACCGTGACAATATCATACTGGGCTTGGGTGCCGTCAGTTAATTTTAAGGTCACTACATTATTGCCAATTTGTAGTAAGTTTTGTGGCATATCAACTGAAATTAACTTTTCACTAACCCCTTCAAATTGTGTGGTATTAATCAATTGATCATTAATAAAAATACCCACTTCATGGTCTGGGTTTTCAGGCATATTTGTTCCACCTGAGACTGAGACATTAATTCTACTGCCTACTTGGTTAATCAATGCAGAATCGATTTCAAAATTTGCTGAGTATTGTTTGGCACCATCATTACTAAAATTAATCAACCGTTTGGCATACCAAGGATCATCAGAGGGAACAGTAAAGTCATAGGCATTGTTTTTATCATCAGTTTTAGTGTGTAAATATGTCGTGTCAGCAATATTGCCTCTGATAGGCTTATATTGGTGTTTTTTAACCAATTCGGGTGCAATACTGATTTCATAAGTATAAAAATCAAGATATTCTGCATCAGGAAAATCAGCAGGTTTTGCCCAAAAATCAATACTGCTATTAGGACCAAATAAATCACTGGTATCAATATCGTATGAATTTTTGAAAATTAAATCAATGTACTGATTATTTTCACCAACAAATCTAGGCACTGGTGATGCATTGATAGTAACAGCAATGTCATTATTATTGACACCGGTTAAATCAAGTCCATTTGCGATTAAATCCTCATAAGTGATTTTTTGCATGCCACTTTTGTTAGGTTTTATCAATAATTTCAATTCCTGGGCAGATTTATTGTTATCAGTGTTTTGGTTTTTATATGATTTATTTCTTAACAAAGTGGTGTTGATTTTGTCATTGATACTGTTCCAATCTGTATTTTTTATCATATGGCTTCTGCCAAATGATTTGCCTATTTTATAGTAACCAAAAATCTCTTCATTGCCCCGAACATCCATTGCACTTAATGCCAATTCATCAATTTCTAAACCGTTAGCATTGAGTGTGTGAAAGTATTCGGTAGATTTTAATACTCCAGTACTTTTTGAAGGGATGAGTTGTGTGTTCAATTTGATTGATCCACTTTTGTTTACACCCCAAATATTAAATCCTGCGTTACTGGTTTCTGAGGCTGTAGCCCATACTATGTTTAAATTATCACCGATTAATTTAGAGTTGAATTTATAAACACTAACAGGCAGTGTCGTCACCGTAACAGAATGGTCTTCTACTTCACCATTATCAACAAGTCCTGTGGGGTTTGATGTGGTTAAAGCATTGGTTGTTAATCTAAATCGACCAAATATTTGTCCTGTATTAGTTCTGTCAATCACTGGAACGGTAAAAGCCATACTTATACTTTGATTAGCTCCCATACTTGTCACAATTTGACAGATACTTTCATCTGCTTGAAATAGTCCATCTTGATCAAAATCCATCCATCCACATAAATTGGCATTGACTCCACTGTTGTTTCTGACAATAACAGTTGCTGTGTAGACACCAGATAATGTAGAAACTGAAGGCAAAGTCACTCCATCTTCATCATCTGATGCATTGTTTAAATCATCTGCATTCGCATTGATTGAAGGAATAGCACTAAGAATTGAACGATCTCCATCAGGTAAGATGGCACCAATTCGCAAATTGTTAGGTATGATATTGAGGTTATGATTAGCTAAGCCATAAGAAGACGGAGCATCCCCAAAATCCATGCATCTAAAACCCGTGTTTATGCCTGGTGTATCAGTAGGAACTGTAATCAATGTATTTATGCCAGGATCGCCTGGTTTTGCTCCATGACTGGCTCCATCTGGAGGGGAATCACTGGTATTTGTGAGGCCATTTGTGCCTCCTGTTACAACCACTGTTGCAGCACCAGTTCTGTAAACTACACCGCCACCACCGCCACCACCTGTGCCATGAGCAGAACCACCTGTTAACCAAGTGTCACCACCACGGCCACCTGCAGCATTGATTGTTAGAGTCGAGGAACTCATATCAGAGGAAACAACAATAACACTGCCACCAGCGCCACCAGCACCAGCTCCATCATTGAGACTATTATTTGAAGCCCTGGCACCTCGAGCAAAAATATTCCCTGTTCCTAGAATTTCTCTGGCTCTAATTAATACTATACCGCCTCCAGCTGCACCACTAGACTCAACCGCTGTAGAATTGTTGTTATTATCACCAGCAGCGCCACCACCGCCAAATACTAGACGAGAGACAGATGAAGTAAATGCAGTGCCTCCAAAGCCCCACTTCTTATCTGATAGATTTGAATAATTGGCATTAATTCCACTGTATCCTGCAGAGCGCCAGCCCGCACCACCACGGCCTCCAGCACCACCATTGCCTCCGGCTCCTCCTCCTCCATTATCACTTGCGCCATCCCAAAAAGTTCCACCACCTCCAGCATTACCAGGTGCGCCTCTTGCGAAATCAGCTGGAGATGCAGTGCCAGAAGGGTAGCCCATGCCAGTACCAACTAAATCAACAATTGTGGTCGTTGCAGAAGAGGTGGGGCTCCTGTTAGTGCTGACATATCTTGGTGTGCTAACAATGCCTTCACCTTTTACTGCATGACGGGTATCAGCAATTGATCGGTATCTTAAGACAGCATTATTTGCACTTCTTGCACGACCTCCACCCCCTCTGAATCCCAAGCCATCAACATTAACACTAAATGAAGCAAAATCTAGTTGATTTGCCACATCTAAAGCAACAACACCACCAGTTAAACCATTCCATACGGGGGCCGTGACACTGCCACTGAGTGTGGCACTGTTATATTGTGGAACTCGGATCACCTGAAATCTTCTTAAGCCTGTTGTATTTGTTATTGCCGCTTGAACGTAAGTATTTGTTAATGGATTTTGCGATAAATCTAGGCTACTAGAACTGGTTAATGGACCAGCTCTAAGGTATTCATACCTGCCTGCTAAACAACTGCCTGCAGGATCTGAGTAACCGGTGGCAATAAGTGAGCCATAGATGTCATTATCACCAGAAACACCATCCCCATAAGCATCCGAATCTGTGCTGTTTATATTGGCACATTGAATTTGAATGATTAAAACCAAGTCGCCGGATTGAATATTTACACTGGCTCCTCTTCTTGTGCTGATTGAAATGGCAGAGGAGGCTCCGTTATAAGTTCCATTGGCTGGTGTCCAATAAGAATTAACAGTTCCATTTAAACTGTTATTGTCACCATCTTTGGTGGGTGTTGCACAGACTTGGGCATTTACTTTTGAAATATTGGATACCAATAGAGACAAAACAAACGATAAGATAAAAATAGATTTAGATTTAATCATGTGCTTTACATACCTTCAGAATTAATGTTTATTCTACTCCTATTAATGAGAGTGTTTGCAGATATTTTGTTAATTTATGTCACGTAAGGTTAAATAGCTAAAAAATTGATTGAACCAATGACACATTTCCCTAAATAATTACTTGAATCCATAAATTTTGTCAGGTCTCATCAATCAGGGCAAAAAATGTACCTAATGGCTTGCTATTAAAAAACTATATAACGCAGAGTGATTTTTATTGTCACTTTTTAACATGTATCATGAGTTGTGCGAAGCTCTCTAGTATAATCAACAACAAATAAAATCATTTATTGTTCCAACACGCTAGTTAAAACTATGCACTTTTAGTGCAAGGCTTTAGCTGGTACACATTTTATCTATTTAAGGTTTTAAATAAGAACTCTGTCATTCCAGCCGAGCTTTAGCGAGAGCAGGAATCCAACAGCTCAATAATAAAATGGATACTATTTATACAAATATCGATTTTTAAATACTGGATCCCCGCATTCGCGAGGATGACAAAGGACTTTAAGTCCTTTATAACTACCTATGGACTTTCAGTCCATAGTCGTTGAGTCAATGCTTAATAGTTTTTTTGTTCTTGTTCTTAGATTTAATGAAAGGCAAAGCGATTGGTGTCTAACTAATCAATCGCTAAGTGAGTATGTTTTAGACGACACATAAAGTTTGTTAATATGATTATTATTGCAGAATTTATAGAAGCTAAACATACTTAAACTACTAGTTGATTATTTCCCTTTATAATATGTCCCAAACAATTTATCACAAATGGGATATGTAATATTAAAATTATAATGCGCCATCAGTTTTTGGTTGTGGTGGTGGGTGTGGAGTTTCTTGAGACTTTTGAAACCTGGTATTTTATTTACCCATGAATTGTCCGAACAATGGTAGGCAAAGTGTAACCATTCGTAATTGATAAAATAAGTGACACTGGTGATAACAAACAACCATGCAATATTGGCTGTGAACAACCATGATATCAAGAACCAAGTGGGCACACCAATCAAACCGAAGAAAAACAGTATCAGTGGAATAGGGAACAACACAGCAATATAATCACGAGAATTGCCAAATGGCATGTGTTGGTCGGTAAAAAAAACATGGTGCTCCTTGCTGTGTCTTTTATAAATCAATTTCAAGTATTTCTTTTGGTGGTGCATGGGTCCTTTGTGGCCCAAATATTCAATGAGATTTGTATAAAGAAAAGCCAATGGCACAGTTATCCACTCTATGCCTTGAACGTTATCTAACATCATTATTCCTATGATGATCACACTAAAGGCGATAACTGTAGTCAACATAAAATGTACCCAGCCTACATAATAACTGGGAATTTTACTGCGGTATTCTTCTCTAAAATTTTCTAATGAAGACTCTGTGTTTTCCATGATTATTTTATGAGTAAATGCACAATAAGTATAGCATACATTTCAATTAACAATGTACAGATAACATTTTACAATTAAGGTCGAAAACATTTATACAGATACTAAAATACCACTTCAAGAACAACCTTCCTGTTCTTCTAGGGTTTCCAAATGTTGAATCTGTGCTGCTCTTCGAAATAATAAAGCCGATCCAAACCACAATAGTGCCAATAGGCAAGAGGCACCAATGGTATCAAATGGCCATATAGGACCTTGAAATCCAAGCCTAAAAATCATATCTATAGCGGCGATTAGGATAAGTGACAGTGACAATAAAAGCATTACATAAGACATCCCTATGGATTGAAATCTTACTTTGATGGCACCCAGCATGCCAATAAGTAGTATTGCAAAGAACATTAGATTAGCATTATTATCAGGGCTGCCAATTATCCCGACTGCCAGATTGACCCAAATCAGTATAAAGGCAGTTATTAAAGCCAAAGCCACAGCAAATTTATAAGATAATTTATTGGGATTAAATTTATTGACAAGTATGAAAACAATGACAAAAGGGCTGGCAAGCAGCAATAAGGGTAATATTACTTGAGATATGATAGTCATAATTCTATATTAAGGTTTTGAGTGTTACCAATAATATAAGGGTAATATGAACACCATAGGGCACAATTATGATGAATAATGGCAGCTACCTAGTCCTCTCTGCATAAGTTTTACAATACCTTGCGTTACGCTTCTGATTTTTATTCATATTCTTGATCTTTAATTGTTATTTTTTTTAAAGTAATTTTCCAAAATGATTATTGTTGTACTCATAAACAAAAAATTATCCAGAAAGCAGACATATATTTTTGATTGTTTTTTTTCTAGGTCGGGCATTATATAATGTAGATAATGTCTGTCTCTTATACACATCTCCGAGCCCACGAGACAGGCAGAAATCTC
>CAJXVJ010000036.1 GCA_913061105.1 uncultured Alcanivoracaceae bacterium
GTCGGCAGCGTCAGATGTGTATAAGAGACAGGCCTCAATTTTATCGCCTACTTTTTCCATATCACCGACAACTACCCAAATCATTTGATCCGGATTCATATGATCTTTTGCCGTTTTGTTCACTTGCTCTAAATTAACAGACGTCACTTTATCAGCATAACTGTCCCAATAGCCATCATCTAAACCATATGTGACTATTGTGGCCAAATCTCTTTCTACTGCAGCCGATGTTTCCCAACGTCCTGGAAGAGTGAGTACACGCTTATCCATAACAGTAGACAACTCTTCAGCAGTAGCTGGTTTTTCTCCAATAATGCCAGAAATTTCTTTATAAATCTCTTGCATGGATTCAGCGGTTTTATCGGTTTGAACCGGGGCCATTGTTAATAATGGGCGTTGACCTTGAGTGTTTTGCAATTGGGTACGGGCACCATAAGACCAATGTTTGTCTTCTCGGAGATTCATGTTCATGCGTGCAGTGAAACCACCACCTAAGACACCATTAGCCGCTTGCAATGACATTTCTTCATCGAAACCATATCTTGGCATAATTTGTGCATTCATAATCGCAGATTGTTGAGAATCAGGGCGATCAATCAGGTATATGATTGGTTCTGATGGTTTTTGTACTAGATCAATTTTCTTGAATGGCACTTCTCCTTTCTTCCAAGATTTAAAGGCTTTTTCTAACATCGGTGTAATTTCTTTAACACTGGTATCACCAGTCACAATTAAGGTGGCATTATTGGGTTTAAACCAAGTTTTGTAATATTGTTTTAAATCTTTTGTTGTAATAGACGTTACTGATTCTACATCGCCTGATCCTGAGAATGGTGCAGAATAGGCATGATCTTCACCATAAATTAATTTAGGTAACAATCGAGTAGCGACTCCAAATGGTGAATTCTTTTCTTGTTCTATTGCTGCTAATTGTTGTTTTTTTAATAGCTCAAAATCGTTTTCAGGAAAGCTAGGATTAAGAATGACATCGGCAAACAATTCCAACGATGGTGATAAGTTTTCAGTTAAGGTATTTAAACTGATGGTATTGACATCTAAACCTGCATTGACATTCAGTCTGCTGCCCAAATTTGATTGTATTTCACTGATTTCAAGAGACGATAAATTTTTAGTACCTTCATCTAACATGCCCATGGTTAAGTTTGCGACGCCTGGTTTACTAAATTGATCTGCAGCAAAACCAGCATCTAACATCATGCGCATCCTAACTACGGGTAAAGAATCACGTTTGGCAACAATCACCCTTAAGCCATTTGACAAAGTGGCTCTCTCAAAGTCATTAAATTTAACACCTTCAGATGATGTAAGTTCAGGCAATCCTGTTGACCTGTCAACTTGTTCTTCGCTGACTGTGTATTTTGGAAAGGGTAAAACCTCTAACTGATATTCTCCATCTGTTAACCACTTAGTAGCCACCTCTTGTAATTGTTTAGGTGAAGCTTTTGCAATGCGTTTTAAACTTTGTTTGAAATAATTTGGATCTTTATTATAAACATAGTTTCTTGCTAGGATATCAGATTTCCCACCGAATCCGCCGATACGCTCCAGCCCTCTGATAAAGTTTGCTCTGTAATTTGTTTTAACTCTTGCCAATTCCTCTTTAGTTGGTCCATCTTTTAAAAACATCTGTATTTCTTCATCAATGGCTTGTTCTATATATGCCATATCTTCTTCTTTTAAAGAAGTCGCTATAATTCCAAATAGGCCACCAATTTCTGATGCAAATGAAAAAGCATTAATGTCTGAAGCTACTTTTTCATCATAAACCAATCGTTTGTATAATCGTGAGTTTTTATCCGCAGATAAGACAGCTGAGACTAAGTCCAGATAATCAGTTTCTGGTGAGCTGCTGTTAGGAACATTCCATATTTTATAAACACGTGATTGTGGCACACGGTCATACATGACTTGTTTATGTGTTCCTGTTCTTTTTGCAATCCATTCGGACTGTACTGTTAAAGGTGGACCAGAAGGTATGTGACCAAAATATTTCTTAACTTTTTCTAATGCCACTTCAGGGGTGATATCACCTGCAACAACTAATGTTGTATTGGCTGCCCCGTAATAGGTTTTGAACCAAGTTTGAACATCTTCTAAACTGGCGGCATTTAAATCGTCCATTGAACCAATCACAGACCATGAGTACGGATGGCCCTTTGGATAGACATTTTCTAATATGGCTGTAAATACTTTTCCATAGGGTTGATTTTCACCTTGCCTTTTCTCATTCTGAACAACCCCACGTTGCTCATCCAATTTTTCTTGTGTTACTGCCCCCAACAAATGCCCCATTCGATCAGATTCTAACCATAGAGCTGCATCAATGGCTTCTTTTGGAAAAGTTTCAAAATAGTTTGTCCGATCTTGATTTGTTGTACCATTTAATCCAGTTGCACCAATTTTATCCATTGGTTTGAACCAATCATCATCGTAATTTTCACTGCCATTAAACATTAAATGTTCAAACAGGTGTGCAAAACCAGTGCGGCCTTCTTCTTCATTTTTTGATCCAACATGATACCAAACATTTAATGCCACTATTGGGGCTTTGTGGTCTTCATGAACTATCAATGTTAATCCATTATCTAAGGTATACTTTGTGTATGGAATATCGATTTCGTTTTCGTTGTATGATTTTGTTGTTTTAGCAAAGCCAATGCTAGTCAATAACAACAAAATCAATGAAAAACTTTTACTGGTTTTCATCTGTTGTGCTCCTTATTCTTCTATTTATAATAAATTCGCACATAATCTTACTAAACTTTTACATTAAGCACACTATCCCAAAAGTCATAATATGGGTAAAAAACTGAAATAAACCAATCTCATGAATAGACTAATATGATTAAAATGGATTTTATGTGATTATTTATTTGCATCAATGCGACACATGTAGTAACGTGGCGACAACAATCAAATGTTGTACAAAATTATGCACTCAGATAAGAAAAAACCATCACCAACAGAATTGGTCATTCTTAAAGCCTTGTGGCAAGAATCTCCCATGAGTGCTAAAGAAGTACACGAGCATGTTTGCGATAAATTATCCTGGTCTTATTCTTCAACCAGGAAAACCTTAGACCGCATGCATGATAAAAATTATTTGAAATTTGAAAATTCACATGGAATTAAAGTGTTTTTCCCAATGGTAGAAAAAATCGAAATATTGGCCAATTTTGTTTCAGATTTGACCCAACGGATATTAGAGGTAGACAGCCCATTACCAGTCTCAATGTTCACCGATAGTAAATTACTCAATAACAATGAGCTAGATAAATTAGAAAAATACATCAATGCCGACTTTCATGAGAAAGACCAATGAACATGATTAACATAGTAGATTTTTCAACTGAATTTATTGTAATGTGCCTTTATTCTTTAAGTTTGAGTTTAGCTCTTTTCGTTTTGGTACAAGTATCTACACGTATGTCCTCAATTGTATATATGTGGCGAGATTATTGGATTGCATTAATCGCCTTATCAGCCTTACCATTGATGTTTAGTATTCTCCCAAATTACACTCAAGAATTCAGTGTTTTTGATTTCAGCCAATTGCAGCTTGTATTCAACGAAACAGTATCCACTACACCTTTAATCACCACAACAAACCAATTGCCAATACAAGAAATTAGTACAATAGGTGTGGCATCGGTTTTTTGGTTGTGTATTTATCTGACTGGGTTGCTTTATGCGCTAAAGTGCCTGATAGTTAATATCAGATTGGTTCACTCAATAATTAAGAGTTCAAAAAATATTATAGATACAAAACCATTAATAAACCATCAGAGTTACAAGCATCTAACAAGGATTCAAAAACAAACTAAAATTGATGTTTTGTTATCTCCACTTGCCATTTCACCTTTTGTTTATCAGTGGCGAAAGCAATATTTGGTATTACCAGAATCTATAATTAAGGATTCCCAACTTTCACATCAAGAAATTAATCTAATCATTGAACATGAATTAATTCACTTAAGAAATCGTGATCAATTAATGGTTATGTTCAGCCATTTTATTGCTTGTGCTTTGTGGTTTAATCCCTTTGTAAAAGTATTTCAGAAAAACATGAATTGGGCGATTGAAGCCCATTGTGATTCAGAGGTATTGATTCAAAAACCCCATTTGCGGAAGATCTATGCACAAACTATGCTAAAGATCCTCCGCCAATCTGCAACTACGACGTCTAATCATATGGTTGCAGCCTTCTCAATGAAAACACATAGGAGTCTAACTATGAGAATTAACAATATAATGAAACCAATAAACACTGAAGTCAAGCTTAAACCCAAAAAGAAAAAATTATGGGCCACAGCGTTATCTGTTGGAATAGTGATGTTTATTACTCAACCTCAATCATTTGCATCACCTGATAGTGAACAAATCAATATGGTAAATCCAGTCAAACAAGCCAAAGTGACATCAAAATATGGAGCCAATAATAAATTCCATCAATTTCATAAAGGCATAGATTTAGGCGCATCAATAGATACACCGATTGTTGCAGCAAGTTCTGGTGTGGTCAGGGTTTCAACCGACTTACTGGAAAAACGAAAAAATTATGGCACTTTAATCATTATTGATCATGATGATGGATTTCACAGTGTATATGCACACTTAAATAGCCGTAATGTTTCCGCAGGCGATAAAGTAGAAGCAGGTCAACTCATTGGCCATGTTGGTGAAACAGGCAAAGCCTCTGGTCCGCATTTGCATTTAGAATTGTTGAAAGACAATAAGCATGTGAACCCGAGTGATTATATTCAGTTTTAAGTGCCACAAAATGTTTTGTATGGCCCAAATCCTTTAGGAGCTGGGTTGGCAAATTTTTCAAGACCAGTTCTTTCTTCATAAGGGCTGGTCAATACTGATAATAATTTTTCAAAAGGTTTAAAATCATCTTCTTCTGCAGCTTGTAAGGCTTCTTCAACCAAATGGTTGCGTGGGATATAGATGGGATTCACCGAATTCAAAGATTCTATAGTTGCTTCTATTGAACTACTTTCTAATAACAACCGATTATTCCAGTTTTTGTACCATTTTTCGAATTTGTCTGTATTTTCAAATAACTCATATGTTTTTTGAACATCGCCATTTATTACTTCACTAAGGCTCCTAAAGAACTGAGTATAATCTACATTTTCGACTTGTAAAGCCGCTATCAATTCATTGGCTAATTCAAAATCTCCTGATTGGATTTGCGACAAACCTATCTTATTGTTCATTCCTTGTAACCAATGCTTTTGATAAATTGGTGTAAATTCTTGGATTTCTTCTGTCGCAATTGTAATGGCTTTTTCATTGTCATCATCCAACAATGGTAATAAGGTTTCAGCAAATCGCGCTGTGTTCCATTGTGCCATATAAGGTTGATTGCCTAGGGCATATCGGCCTTGTCTGTCTATTGAACTAAAAGAAGCATTTTCATCATAATTATCTATAAAAGCACAAGGTCCAAAATCTATGGTTTCACCAGAAATGGTCATGTTGTCGGTATTCATCACACCATGGACAAACCCGACCAGTACCCATTGAGAGATTAATTCAGCTTGTCTATCTCGCACGGCTCTTAATAATGCTATGTAGGGATTTTCGCTTTCTGTTAATTCAGGAAAATGACGATTAATGGTGTAATCTGCCAACAATTTAACTTGTTCTTGTTCTCCTCTGGCAGCAAAATACTGAAAAGTTCCTGTTCTAATGTGGCTACTGGCAACCCTTGCTACAACAGCGCCATCAAGTAATTTATCTCGCATGACTTTTTCACCTGTCAAAGTAGCTGCCAATCCACGAGTTGCAGGAATACCTAATGCATACATCGCTTCACCCAATAGGTATTCTCGCAATACAGGCCCAATTGCAGCTTTTCCATCTCCACCTCGAGAAAAGGGTGTTTGACCTGAGCCCTTTAAATGAATGTCTCGGCGTATTCCATTTGAATCAATCACTTCGCCTAACATTATGGCTCGGCCATCGCCCAATTGTGGACTAAATCCGCCAAATTGGTGCCCCGCATAAACTTGCGCAAATGGATTTGATCCCTCTGCCTTAATACTGCCTGTTAATAGATGTGCCAATTCATCTTGACTCAGGTCTTTATAATTGAGCCCTAATTCATCAGCCAATAATTCATTGAATGCGATGACTTTTGGTGCCTTGAGTTTTTCACCACTGGATGATGCATAAAACCCTTCAAGTTGCTCTGAATAACTGGCATCAAAATTTAATCCTGTTTTAATAGATGTTTTTGTCATTTGTTTATTGTTTCACGAACTTTAAGTTTTTGGCTCGGCCAGCATTCATTACAAAATCATAAATTTCATCATTTTCTCTTTTGAATTGAAACATTGACCCTTGAAAGCTCAACAAATCTTTATCGACTAAGTTAAGTTTCTCTGGATCGTTGTTCTTCATCTGTAATTTTAATGTTTCACCGACTAAAGTTATTTTGTAAATCACATCAAGCTCTGAACTGTAATAGCTACCAACAAATTCTTTTAGATTAATATTTGATAAATCAACTTCTTCTTTGCGTTTCAATTCTGATTTCCGGCCTTGTTGATCCACCCATATTTTTTGTGTTGAATTATCTTGTAAATCGGCAAAGGTAAATTTAATGTCACCAGAATCATCAATTGTATAAGAGTTCAATTCACCTTTGATAAGGTCATACTCTTCACTATTCCAACTTTGTAATGCATGTACCTTATCATTGACTAATGTTATTGTTATGTCCATTCCAGGCCTTAACTGATAACTTCCGAGCAATTGTTTAGCTGAATATTCTTCACTATCAATGATGGACTCTACTATCTCTGATGCATCAGATGTTTCTTCCTTTACTTGATATTGATCACTTAAAAA
Source organism: uncultured Alcanivoracaceae bacterium (assembly GCA_913061105.1). GTDB lineage: Bacteria > Pseudomonadota > Gammaproteobacteria > Xanthomonadales > Marinicellaceae > NORP309. The sequence goes on from CAJXVJ010000036.1 coordinate 6,883, forward strand.
CACATCAGCCACTTGGTATGCCATTGATGATGGATTGGCATCGCCTCTATTGGTAAAAATGGCCACTGACAATTTTTGATCTGGAAAACGCAAGAGTTCAGCACGAAAACCGACAAAAGCACCACCATGACTGACTGTATTCAAGCCTTTGTGCTTATTAACAATTAATCCTGAAGCATAATCAATGTCTTCACCATTGTTTAACTTTCCTGTTTGGGTCATTGTTTTCCAAAATTCATTACTTAATACTTTTGATTCATAATAGGCATCATCCCATTTTTTAATGTCTTCTATACTGGTAAATATTCCGCCATCTCCAATCATATCGAGTGTGGTCATGCTAATTTGAAATCCATCTTTATCATTTGGCACATAACCAGAGGCCCTGTTTTTTACAATTTCTGTGTGGTCATTGTGAAAATGGGTGCTGCTCATGCCTAAGGGTTTGAAAATTTCTTGCATGGCAAAATCTGCCATCGACATCTCAGCCACTTGATTAACTATTTGACCCAACAACCAATAACCGGAATTACTGTAAACATACTCTTCACCTGGATCAAAATTTAATTCTGTTTGATTAATCAACCAACGCATGACATCCTTATCAGTAAAAAAATCATCTCCCTGCAGCCCTTTAAGATAGGATATTGTCAAGTAATCTCGTATGCCACTGGTGTGGTTCAATAGATGACGAACTGTAATATCTTTAGCGTAGTCAGGAAAATCAGGGAAAAATTTATTCAAACTGTCATCCAAACTTAATTTTTCATTTTCTGCCAATAACACAATCGATGCTGCTGTGAATTGTTTGGATGTAGATCCTATTCTATAAACCGATTGTGAATTATTTGGCAAGTCATATTCTAAATTTGCCATTCCATAACCACGGGCATAAATCAATTTGCCATCCTTTATGATCCCTAATCCACAACCCGGTGCGTTGGCTTTGTCCCAGTCGCTAAATATTTTATCTACAGCTTGGCTTTGTTCTTTACTTAAAGTATTGGTATCAGCTGATGCAGTAAATGATATAGCAATCAATATTAGTAATTGATAAGTTAGTTTCATAACAAAATGACTCGTTTTTAAAGTGCAATTAATATACCACAGTATATTAAGCCTTTTTTATTAATTCATGTTCTAATTTCAAATTACACTGTTTTATATTTCTAGAATAATCGAAATATATTGCAATAATAAATAATTCTGATTATTATGCAAGCATGAAAATAGAAAAAGCAGCAGAACAACTCTTAGAACTGGGACACGTAACCCGCTTAAGTATTTATCAATACTTAGTCAAAGCAGGACATTCTGGATTATCGGTATCAGAAATTCAGAACCAATTGGATGTTCCCGCCTCTACACTCTCACACCATTTAAGTCGATTAATAAAGGTAAACCTAATTCAACAAACGCGAGAAGGTCGCGTTTTAAGGTGCATTGCTCAATTTAAAACTTTAGATGATTTGATGGGGTTTTTAAAAGACGAATGTTGCTCAACCGAATGTTGTACATAATCCGTTCCAATAGATAAATTTACCAGTAGAAGAAAATGCAAAAATACAAATTACCCGAACACACAATCACATCTGTTATTGATGATATCAAAAAGCAACCAATTGCAGATCACCCTCCTAAAGTCTTAATGTTATACGGATCACTCAGGGAAGAATCATACAGTAAAAAACTAACTCAAGAAGCGGCAAAAGTTCTAGAACATTTTGGTGCTGAGGTTAAAATATTTGATCCAACAGGATTACCGATGTTTGATCACTCTTCTAGAGACCACCCCAAAGTTCAAGAATTAATGGAAATGGCAATTTGGTCTGAGGCAATGGTGTGGTCTTCACCCGAGGTTCATGGCAATATCACTTCCGTATTTAAAAACCAAATTGATTGGATACCTTTAAGCATTGGTTCTGTGCGCCCTACTCAAGGTCGAACATTGGCTGTGATGCAGGTCAGTGGTGGATCTCAATCTTTTAATGCGGTCAACAGTTTAAGAATTTTGGGTCGTTGGATGCGCATGTTTACCATTCCCAATCAGTCATCAGTGGCAATGGCTTACAAACAATTTAACGATGATGGTACCATGAAAGATAGCTCATTCAAGGACAGAGTCATAGACGTAATGGAGGAATTATTTAGAGTCACTCTGTTACTTCGTGGTCACAAAAATTCTCTGTCCATCAGGTATTCTGAAAACAAAGAGCAATATTTACAACAAGACGTGCAACATGACGCCGTTGAATTAAAAAAATCTTGCTGTTAAGATAACATCGATGAATAAAACACCAAAAGTTAAAATTTGTTGTATAAGTAGCCCAAAAGAAGCTGAAGTTGCCATAAAATTAGGTGCATCAGTATTAGGTTTAGTTGGTCCAATGCCCAGCGGGCCTGGCATTATTGATAATCAATTAATTAAAGAAATTGCCGATAAAACAAGCAGCGACATTTCGACATTTTTATTGACTTCAGAAACTTCAGCAAACAACATCATAGAGCACCATAAAAAAGTAAACACCACAAGTATCCAAATAGTAGATGAATTAACCAGTGGCAATTATCAAGACATCAGAATGGCTTTGCCCCATGTTGAATTGATTCAAGTCATCCATGTAATTGATGAAAACAGTGTCAAACAGGCCATAAAAGCTTCAAAACATGTCGATTACATTTTGTTAGACAGTGGTAATCCAAATCTTGAAATCAAAGAATTAGGAGGCACTGGTAAGACTCACAATTGGGAATTGAGCTTACAAATTAAAAATGCAATCGATGTGCCTTTATTTTTAGCAGGAGGGCTGACACCTGACAACGTACAAGATGCGATTACTAGAGTACAACCCTATGGTTTAGATTTATGCAGTGGAGTCAGGACTGATGGCAATCTTGACCTATCAAAGCTTAAAGCCTTTTTTGATAATATTAAGGCACTCACATATATTTAAGTGAAATGATACTGACTTCTAGCACATGAGAAACCAATAACTGCTGATATAATAAATGATAATCCAACTGAATTAAAAGTATGAAAGTAATAATTATTGCCACAATCTTATTTATTGGTTTTGTCTCGGCCACAGACCAAGAAAAATTGAATGGTTATGTTGACCTTGTAATGCAAGAAGAATCAGCTGTGAAAAAGCACAATCAACAAGAATACAGTCAATGGAATAGTGGATTATTTGATGAAATATTAGACAGCCCTAACCCTAACATTAGAATTTTTGCGATTCGAAATTTAATTTACCCCATTGAAAATGGTGATTCTGAATCAGCTTTAACCAATAAAATAAACACATACAAACTGGATAATTTTATTCAAGAGATACTAAAAGATGATAGTGTTGGTCCTCAGGCTTTATTAATGCTATCGGCATTTTGTAATAAAAAAATAAATAACTTATGTGACAATCAACGATTAGCACAGAAACTAATCGATTTAGAACCAAACAATATTAGAAGTTATGTATCATTATTAGATAATGCAGTTAAATCAGAAACACCTTCAGAAATCGAAGCAGCCCTCACTACTATTGCTAAAGCCCAGTACATTAATAACCATTTTAATACTCAAACAGAGTTTACGCAATTGGTGCAAAACTATATCGAAGACTACCCAGCCCCACAAAGCCATATTGATAAGAATTTAAATGCATTTGGTTTAACTGAATTAAAGCAACAATATACTCAAATAGAATTAAATGAACACTTGTTGTTTAGCACAATGGTCGGAATTGAAATGGCCATTCCTAGTGATAATTATTACAGACTTATAAAACAGGCTTGTAAAGACAACTTATCATCTGTTCAAGATTGTTTGAAAATTTCAAACACACTGATTAATAACAGTTATACCGTTCTTTCAAAATGGTTGGGATACGACATACAATTATCCATTCATGAAAACGAGGGTAATTTAGACAAGTATGAAAGCATAAATGATCAAAAAAAAGAATTTAATCATGCTTATACATGTATAAGTAACACATTATTTCCCTTATCTAGATCCGGTTTTTTAGTTTCAAAAAATTTCCATAGAATAACCAGTAAAATTGGGGCTGAAAAAGGTGAATTTGCCAGATTAAGAAAAATGGCTGAATTAATATATAAGGATCAGATTTCAAATGGAAACCAAGAAGCCATTAACCCTAACAGTTGTTTTGTGTCATGAAGAGTTAAGGATTGCCATAACAAATTATTTAATATAGTATTGGAAACCCATCAATCAGATGTAACATTGATGCGATATTATTTCAGTGGAAAATAAAAAATTTTCTAAAACCTGTAACAAAATTAACATTGAATCTGTAAGTACGAAAAATTAAACAACTGGGATCGACCAAAAAAATAACAATACACCTAAGGGGAAAAGACATGATATATCAATCAATTTTAGATACCATTGGCAACACGCCAGTTATAAAAATAAACAACTTGGCACCAGATCACGTCGATATGTATGTTAAAGTTGAATCATTCAATCCAATGGCATCTGTTAAAGACCGATTGGCCCATGCCATAATCGTTGATGCTGAAGCAAAAGGTCTTTTAAAACCTGGACAAACAGTGATAGAAGCCACTTCAGGCAATACAGGCATTGCTTTGGCCATGGTTTGTGCTGCAAAAGGCCATCCATTTGTTGCCGTAATGGCAGACTCATTTTCTATAGAACGCAGAAAATTAATGCGTGCATTGGGCGCAAAAGTGGTCCTAACACCAGCTGCAGAAAGAGGCACCGGTATGGTTAAAAAAGCCGAAGAATTGGCAGAAAAAAATGGCTGGTTTTTAACACGCCAATTTGAGAATGAAGCCAACCCAGCTTACCATCGCTCAACAACTGGACCTGAAATATTATCCGATTTTGCCGGCAAACGTTTAGATTATTTTGTCAGTGGCTATGGAACTGGTGGCACCATCACAGGTGTAGGTGAAGTCTTAAAAGTAGCCAGACCAGATATTAAGATAGTGGCCACTGAACCAGTAGAGGCATCATTGTTAGCAGGCAAAGAATGGACACCACACAAATTACAGGGTTGGACACCTGATTTTATAGGTGATGTAATGAATCAAAAAATTTACGATGATTTGATTGCTGTGGACGAACATGAATCCAAAAAATATTCACTAGGTTTGGCTTCTCAAGAAGGCATATTCTGCGGAATTTCTGCCGGCGCTACATTTGCAGCTGCCATGAGAATTGCCGACAAAGCAGATCCAGGGTCTGTTATATTGTCCATGATTCCTGATACGGGTGAGCGTTATCTGAGTACTTACCTGTTTGATCATTTAAATGAAGGAACTGATGAGGTTTAATCAATAAATTATGTTTCCTGTTGTTTCTTCTTATGTCACAACAGGAAATGATGTTATGTAATTAATTTACGTGCTTTGTGCAATTTCTTGTAGCTTTCAATCAGTCTAAGGTGAGGTTCTATCCCCTCTAGATTCATACTGGTTTTGAATAATCCTATAAATCTAATTTCTCCTGTGACTGAATCGACTACATTGTTCATGGTTTCTTTGCCAAACATTCTAATTAAATTATCAATGTAATCATCTAATATTAATTCTTCATCTAGAGTTATCTCTAACACTGTATCAATTGCTTGATAAAATAAACCTCTCTCAACTGTATTGTCATTGTATTGTAAAAACTCTTCAACCAGTTCCTTGGCCTCTTCTAGCTGATTTAAAGCCAAATAACTGAGGATTTTTAATTCCAAAATGGTCAATTGTCCCCAAACCGTATTTTCATCAAACTCTATCCCTATCAATGTTCTTATATCGGTATAATTATCCAGTTGACTCTCTTCTAAACGCTCCACCAAATTAGCTAAGGCATCATCTGACAATGAATGAATATTTAATATATCTTCGCGGTAATCTAAAGCTTTATTGGTGTTATCCCAAATCAAATCTTCAACCAGGTATACTTCAGAATAATCTGGTACTAAAATCCGGCAGGCTGTTGCGCCCAACTCATCGAATACTGCCATATAAACTGGTTTACCTAAATCTCTCAAGATTCCAAATAAACTGTCACTCTCTTGTTTATTGGTTCCTGAAAAGTCCCATTCACAGAATTCATAATCTTGTTTGGCACTGAAAAAACGCCATGATATTATGCCGGTGGAATCAATAAAATGATCCACAAAATTTTCAGGTTCAGTCACAGCCAAACTTGTAAAAGTGGGCCGTGGCACATCGTTTAACCCTTCAAAACTACGGCCTTGTAATAGCTCAGTCAAACTGCGTTCCAATGCCACTTCAAGACTCGGATGCGCACCAAATGATGCAAAGACACCACCTGTTTTAGGATTCATCAGAGTCACACACATCACAGGAAATTGACCTCCCAATGATGCATCTTTAACCACCACTGGAAAACCTTGTTTCTCTAATGCATCGATGCCTGCTTGAATACCTGGGTATTTGTTTAACACCTCTTTTGGTACATCTGGCAATACTATTTCTTGTTCTATGATTTGTTTTTTAACTGCCCGCTCAAATATTTCAGACAAGCATTGAACCTGTGCTTCATACAAATTATTGCCTGCACTCATGCCATTACTTAAAAACAAATTTTCAATTAAATTAGATGGGAAATAAACCGTTTCACCATCAGATTGACGAATATAAGGAATAGAACAAATGCCACGCTGTTTTAAACCGGAATTGGTGTCAATCAAATGAGACCCACGTAACTCCTTTTCAGGATCATAAATTTCTAAACAGTATTCATCAAGAATACCTTTAGGTAAAGCGTCATTTGCATCAATTGGGAACCATTTTTCATTGGGGTAATGAACAAAATCACTGTTAGCAATTTCTGTTCCAAAAAACTGATCGTTGTAGAAAAAATTGCAATTAAGACGCTCAATGAACTCACCTAATGCTGAGCACAATGCACTCTCTTTGGTCGAACCTTTTCCATTGGTAAAACAATTTGGTGATGCAGCATCACGAATGTGCAATGACCAAACATTTGGTACGATATTGCGCCAAGAAGCGATCTCAATTTTCATGCCAAGATTGGCCAGAATATCAGACATTTCTGCGATGGTCTGTTCTAATGGCAAATCTTTACCTAAAATAAAAGTACTGGATTCATCATCTTGCTGCCCCATCAACATGGCTTGTGCATCGGCTTCTAAATCAGCAACCGATTCAATTTTAAAATCTGGCCCTTGTTGTACGACTTTTTTAACAGTACAGCGATCGATTGATCTTAAGATACCTGCTCTGTGTTTATCAGAAAGGCTTTCTGGCAGTTCTACTTGTATTTGGAATATCTGGTTATAACGGTTTTCAGGATCAACAATGTTGTTTTGAGATAGTCTGATGTTTTCAGTTGGAATGTCACGCGACAAACAATATACACGAACAAAATAAGCCGCACACAATGCCGATGATGCCAAAAAATAATCAAATGGACTTGGAGCCGAACCATCACCTTTGTACCGAATGGGTTGATCTGTTATGACAGTAAAGTCATCAAACTTGGCTTCAAGTCTGAGATTGTCTAAAAAATTGACTTTAATTTCCATGATTGGGTTCCGAATTTAAAACAATTATAAGAGAGCTTTGCCTATCTAGGTACAAAGAGTAAAAAATGATTAAATTTTCAACTTATCGTCAAAATTGTTGGCAATAGCAAGCTATTACACGCAATTTTTAACTTACATTTGACAAATTTTCTCTATTTTATCTTTCTCCGTATAGTTATGCAAAATTCTCAATTATTAACTTCAAACAAAAAACCAGAGATTAACTCTGGTTTTTTTTTGCTATATCATTCATATATTAACTTATGAAGATTCCATATTTGAATTGTATTCGCCTAAAGCAGCAAAACCATTCATGCGTGCTCTGTGACCCAATTCTTGTTGGGCAGCTGATACATTTTTAGATGGATCTGCACCCCAGACTTTGATTGCACTGGCTTGTAATGCACGCCCATATGAAAAACTTAGAGGCCAAGGCAATGGTCCCAATTTATTCATTTCATTTAAATGATCAGTTGCTTCTATTTCAGTTTGACCACCAGATAAAAATACGATTCCAGCTAAAGCAGCAGGAACAGAATTCATTAAACAGCTTACAGTTGCTTCTGCAACATCTTCAACGCTGACTTGCTCAGGACATTTGTCTCCAGGCACAACCATTGATGGCTTTAAAATGGTGCCTTCTAGTAAAACATCTTGCTCATAAAGGTGATTGAATAAAGTTTTTAGGGTTAACTCACTCACATCATAGGCTGTATCGATGTCATGTACACCATTCATGAGAATTTCTGGCTCAACTATTGGCACAATACCTGCTTCTTGACACAACGCTGCATACCTGGCCAATGCGTGACAATTGGCATCAATATTGGCTTGAGAAGGGGTGCCATTTTCTTCATTAATGGTAATGACTGCACGCCATTTTGCAAATTTAGCTCCCAATTCAGCATATTCTTCTAAACGGGCACGTAAACCATCTAGGCCTTCAGTAATTAACTCGCCATCGAAACCTGCCATTGGATGTGCACCTGTATCTACTTTAATACCTGGCATAACACCCGCTTCATTCATAATATCAACCATCAAATCACCATTACTTCCTTTTTGTCTAATGGTTTCATCATATAAGATAGCACCTGAAATGTGCTCTCCAATATCAGCTGTAGTTAATAATGTTTCACGGTAATCTCTGCGGTTGTTCTCTGTGTTTTCATGGCCCACTGAGTCTAATCTTTTACCAATTGTTCCTGTGCTCTCATCAATGGCTAGTATGCCTTTACCTGGTGCTACCATGTTGGCTGCTGTTTCTAATAACTGTTCTACATTCATTTATTTTTCCCCTATGGAATTGTTTTGCTAATATTAAAGTTTGTATTTTACTGTGAGTATCTGTTTTCAAGTATTTCTACAGCTGGTAGTTTTTTTCCTTCTAGAAACTCTAGAAAAGCACCACCTCCTGTTGAGATATACGATATTTTTTGTTCTATTTGGTACGTGTCAATGGCTGCCAATGTATCGCCACCACCTGCGATTGAAAAACCATTACCTGCGGCAATGCCTTCTGCCAATACCTTAGTGCCATTTCCAAATTGACTGATTTCGAAAACACCAACTGGCCCATTCCAAACTACAGTTCCGGCATTGCGGGCCATTTCAGCAAATTTTTTCGCTGTCTCTGGGCCGATGTCTAAAATAAGATCATCGTCTTCTACTTTATCAACAGATTTGATTGTGGCTTGAGCCGATTCGCTAAATTTTTTAGCAGTCACTACATCTGTAGGCACCGGTATTTCACGGTTTTGTTCTATGGCTTGTTGCATTAAATATTTGGCTTGATCTACTAAATCTTGTTCGTACAATGATTGACCCACATTGTATCCAGCTGCAGCAATAAATGTATTGGCTATGCCACCACCAACTATAAGTTGATCCACCTTTTTTGAAAGGCTTTCTAATACTGTTAATTTACTAGAAACTTTTGAACCTCCTACAATTGCCAACATCGGGCGCTTGGGATTTTCTAGTGACAAAGTTAATGCTTCAAGCTCGGCATACAACAATGGACCACTGGTTGCAATCGGAGCATATTGAGCCACCCCATAAGTCGATGCTTGTTTTCTGTGGGCTGTTCCAAAAGCATCCATAACAAATATATCACAAAGACTTGCTATTTTTTTAGATAGCGATTCATCATTATTTTTTTCACCCAGATTAAAACGAACATTTTCTAACACTACTAATTCACCTGAATCAACTTGTACGCCGTTTAACCAATCTTTTTCCAACTTAACAGTTGTATTGAGTTGTGCAGATAAATAATCAGCCACTGGCTCTAAAGAAAACTCTGAATTGTACTCGCCTTCAATAGGACGGCCTAAATGTGACATTACCATAACAGCAGCGCCTTTTTCAAGGGCCAATTTTATCGTAGGTAAAGAAGCCATAATGCGTTTTGCACTACTAACTTTTCCATTTTTAATCGGTACATTTAAATCTTGTCTAATCAAAACCCTTTTGTTTTTTAGGTCTTGATCTTGCATTTTAAGAATTTTCATTTAAAAAACTAATGTGTCATATATTTGGTGTGCTAGATTTTATATTAAATGCGGTCAAAAATACAAATATACTGTCGATTATGCTGTTATTTGCATCTGCTCGTGTGGAATATCGTCTTCTAGATAATAACTGCCTGTATTTTCAAAACCAAGATGCTTATAAAAATCTTTTAAATAGGATTGGGCTGAAATGATGATAGTAGCGTTATCATTGCGTTTTATTGTTTCAATACACTGTTTCATAATGGTGGTTGCCAATCCAAGTTTTCGGTACTCTTCATCAACCACAACTCGACCTATGTGGTATTCACTTTCTTTCTCTTTAATAATTCTTGCATAGGCTACTATTTTACTATTATCTTGGATATACACATGGGTGGCTTCTTGGTCCTTGTTATCAACATCCTGATAGGGGCATTCTTGTTCTACACAAAAAACTTTTATGCGAAGATTTAATATCGCATACAATTCTGGTTTGCTTAATTCAGCAAAAGATTTAATTATTACATTTTCAGAGTTTAACATTTGTCACAAATTATTAACGGTTGATGTGTTATTCTAGCACCATTAATTAAAATACATATGGCTTATGAAAAAAATATTTAAATGGATTCTAAGAATAGTGATTGGATTGGTGGTTCTTGTGGTAATTGCCGCAATAGTTTTACCCATGATCCTTGACCCCAATGATTACAAACAAGAAATTGAGACTTCAGTTGAAGAACAAATTGGCCGTCAAACCCATTTCAATGGAAACATTGAGTGGTCTGTTTTTCCATGGTTAGCATTGACTTTTAATGATGTCAGCATAGATAACGCCAAAGGTTTTAAGGGTGATTCTATGGCCAGTATCGAAAAACTTTCTGCCCGTGTTAAATTATTACCTTTGTTAAGCAAGGACATTGAAATTGGCAGTATTGTGATCGATTCAGCAGACATCAACCTGCAAGTTTCTCGCAACGGAAAAAGTAATTGGCAGGGTATATTAGATAAGATAAGTTCGGAATCTGGAAGTGAAACTGATTCAAGCCCATCCAGCACAACCCTCAATATTGAAGGTGTTAGTATAAGTAACACTAAAATCAGTTATAAAGATGCACAAACTGACTCACTTATTAATGTAAGCGAATTAACAATGGACATGAGCGAAATATCCAAGGATACAAAGGTAACCACAGATGTTTCAATGCACCTCAACATACCTGATTCTGGTTTAGATATTGATGTTAATACTGAGCTGAGTATTGAAAACCTGATTGCTGATCAGGACATGCAGGTTGAAATTAATGTATTTAATGCCAATGGTAAACTTTCTTCAGAAGACACCTTGCCCCTTGATATTGAATTGAAAAAAACAGGCCAATTAGATTTATCCAAAGATACATTGGCATTACCAGAACTCAGTATTAATGCTGTCTCTTATACACATCTCCGAGCCCACGAGACAGGCAGAAATCT
>CAJXVJ010000037.1 GCA_913061105.1 uncultured Alcanivoracaceae bacterium
GATTTCTGCCTGTCTCGTGGGCTCGGAGATGTGTATAAGAGACAGGTCTTATATTAATCGTATTATTGTTCTCAAATCTCGCCCATGCCACATTTTCTATTGTGGCTGTTGACCCTGAAACAGGTGAAATTGGCAGTGCTGGAGCGACTTGTATTGGTGCTGAAGATGGTGCCATAGTCATCAGTGATATCTTACTAGGCAAAGGCGTTATCCATACTCAATCTTTTTATATTCCAGCCAATCAAAACAGAGCAAGAACCCGAATGGAGTTGGGTGATAGACCTGCAGAAATCATGGACTGGTTGGATAACAACGACATTCAAAACAATTCTTCACAAAGACAATATCTGGCTGTTGACTTAATCAATGATAATGCAAATAGCGCAGCCTTTACTGGACCACAATGCTTTGACGAATTTCACCATGTCACAGGTCAAAATTATGCCATCGCAGGCAATATACTGATTTCTGATGACGTGGTGACAGACATGGAATCCGCTTTTGTTAACCACAATGGTCCTTTATCTGACAAATTGATGGCTGCCATGCAAGCCGCCAAAAGAATTGGTGCAGATTCACGTTGTACAGATTTTGATATCAGTTCAGCCTCAGCTTTTATTCGCGTTGCACGACCTTGTGACACCGACAGCAGCCTTGGCCAATTACCATTGGACATTAATGTTTGGGTATCATCCAATATATTTGAGCCCATCGATGAGTTGCAAACTCAATATGACAATCTCCCTAAAATCGACCAATGCCCATCAGATCTTATTTTTATGCATGGTTTTGAAGTAGATTAAAGCTATAGAATTCGATTATCTATTTTGGCAAAGTTGAAACCACATAACTCAAATTTGACAACTCAACAACATGCTTTTGTAATTTCGGATAATTCAATTCAATCGGTGCATAAAGCTCCAAATGATCCCACATACAGACCAAATGAAATCCTAGATAAGTTGGCTTTGATGAAAAAATTGATGCGTTTTGCTCCAACCATTGTAAGCCTGAATTGATAGAGTCGATCATTTTATCAAATCGCTTGTACTTGATGATGTCTATGCCTGTTCTTTTTGCCAGTAGAATTTCTACCTCAGTAGACATGATTCCATTCATAACTGCACGGGTATTCAAGGCATTAACATCATTGGTTAGAACTTTATACTTGTCTTGAACATCGTATTTTCTAGTTAAATATTGGGCAATATTATCAGAATCAATCACACATCGCTTTCCATCAACCAATGCAGGCACTTTCATCAATGGATTGCCACCAAAACTATCAGAGTTTGCTACATCTCCTACATCAATTAATTCAACATCAATACCCCAAGCATCGATTAGTATCCGTAATTTACGGGCAAAGTGTGATTTTGGTGTGTAGTATAATTTCATGATTTATTTCTCAAAAATATGATATAAAACGCCGATTACATTCTGTTCTGGTACAAATCCCCACATTCTTGAATCTGATGAATTGTCACGGTTATCGCCCATAACAAAAAAAGTACCTTCTGGAACGATCCAGTCTCCATCGCCATGATTTCTATTTGACATTTGCATTATTTGATAACCAGTGTCACCTAACTGTTCTTCATATATTGATTCACGTTTTTGTTCAGAAATGAATTTATTTTCAACTATGGTTCCGTTTATTGTAAGAATATTTTTATGATAAGAAACCTTATCATTGCTCACTGCGACGACTCTCTTTATATAACTTATGGATTTATCATTTGGAAATTCAAATACTATGACATTTCCCCTTTCAATTTCACATGATTCAGTTCTTTCTGATTTATGAATTTGAATGCCAAATAATTTGTAATTGCCACAGCCTTTTTTAACAACCATTATGTGATCACCCATGTTTATACTAGGTGACATTGACGCGGCTGGGATATGAAAAAATTCAATATAAAAAACTCTTAGTATGATTATTGGTATAATAAATATCAAAAATATTCCAATTTGGCCATTCCATTTACTATACCAAGGCCTTTTATTCTCAAATTTCAATGCTTTGTTATAAGCATAAACAGATATAAACCCAAAAAAACACCATAAAAATATGGATACAAAAAAATCTAAACTCTCACTGGCATAAAATTGCCCATAAAAATTTAACATAAACCCAGCTAATAAAACCAATAAGGCTAAAAGTGGTTTTCCTACGTATAATAAACCCATCGGTGATAAGAAAAAACCCAATAATGCGGCAATCCATTTGTTTGGTTTTTTTGTCAATTGTCTATCCTGATAAATTAAAGTCATTTAATAGGTATCATACTTTATTTTATTTTCAATCCAAATAACAATCGCAAAATTTTAAAGCGACGAATGATTTCAAACCCAATTGCACATCCTAAGATGGTGCCGATAATAACAAATAGAGGTTCAAAAAAACCACCCAATGCATAATCAGAAAGCCAATATGCCAATACGATTAGCACGCTTTGGTGTAAGATGTAGTATGGATAAACGCCTTGATTAAGATAATTAATCCATTTATTGGACTTTGATAAATACTCTGAACCATACCCCAATATCATCAATATCCAACTCCATCTATTAAAATAAGAAAACAGGATTTCTAAAAATAAAGGCAATCCTGTTATGGACTCTTTACGTAATTTCCAAACTAATTGATAATAGGCTATCAACAAAAAATAGGTTATAAGGGCGAAGTATAAAAACAACCTTCTGTGCTGTTTGATTAAATTCCAAAGATTTGCGTTCCAGCCCAGAAGGTACCCAACAATTAAAAAACTGAATCCCATGACTATCCTATAGCCTTCGCTGTCATTTGGAAAAACAAAAAATGCCAAAACACTTAATAGCAAAACAGGTAAAAAAAACAACCTAAATGGTGAATCTTTCTTGCCTAAAAAATCGACCATGCTTTGCACAAACCGACTATTTAATAAAGGTGATAAAATAATCACATAGATTGAAAACCACCACAATTCACGAATATACCACAAATGATTAACATCCATATGCGGTAAAACACCTGATTGGTATTTCTCAAACATTGGGTGTTTGAGGTCAAAAAATGCTTTATAAAATTCAAAATAAGAAGTATTGGTTAAATCCCCTTTATCAATCATTTCAATATACAATTGAGGCGGAATAATCACCAATATGGCAAAAGCAAGCGGTATCAATAATCGAATGGTTCGCATGCCTGCAAATTTTATTAGAGAAACCTTTTGTAAATAATAGCGAATCGCTATGCCTGAAATCAAAAACAATATGGATAATCGCCAACGATTAACTAGCAACATGATGTTTTGAAGAAATTCACTGCTGTATTGTGATTTAAAATGGTATCCCCAATCAGCCACATACAACATTCCGATATGATAAAATATGAGTATTGCAAATACAATTACGCGCAACCAATCTAATTCAATTCTTCTTTCGTGCATTATAAAAACCTAAAAAAAAAATTATATTAAACAAAGTCAGGAAAATACATAAGGTCACTTGGGATGAAGAATCTTAAAATAGTGACTAACTGCTGTTATTTGTGACGAAAATTAACGTATAATAATTGAAAATAAAACTTCTCAGGAACCATGAAAAATTACTCTACTTTTTTTTTAAAACACAAAATAATTCTCACATTAACTTTTGTGTTTATTTATGGCTGTGTTAATGCTTGGATTGAATCGGTTTCTACTATTGAAGATTTTCAAAGAGTGGGCATCGAGTTGGCCCATTGGGAAGCCTATTCTTGGGCATTTTCAAGTTTCGCATTAACGTTTTTTCTCATTTACTACATTGTAAAGGCACAATCTATCCACCCTTTGTCCTATGGATTATTTAAAAAACATTTTTTATACCACATTGGACATTCCATTGTTTTTTCATTGATACACATTGTGGGCATGGTTTGGATAAGGAAACTGATATATAACATTAAGGATAAAACATATGAATTCGGCCATTGGCCAACTGAAATGTTCTATGAATACCGAAAGGACATTCTCAGTTATTTTTTTATTCTTTCTGGCATTTATATCTACCAACTGATTGTTAAACAACTGCAAGGAGATGCCAGCATAGTTTCTGAACAGAACAATTCATCGACTCAAACAGACAAATTATTAATCAAGAAAAAAGGCAAAGAATTTATCATCAATTTGAACAATGTTAGCAGCATAGAATCGGGTGGAAATTACATTTATATACATAGCAACAATGAAGTCTATCCCATGCGATCCACAATGAATAAAATAACTGAGAGATTAGATAAAAACCAGTTTATTAGAGTGCACCGCAGCTATATCGTTAATTTAGACTTGATTAAAGAAATTATTTCGCCAGAAAATCAAATTTATAAAATAATTATGAATAACAATTCTACAATTCCTTTATCAAGAAAATACAGAACACACTTAACAGAAAAATTTAAACCTTAGTATATAAAACCATGATGACATGAAAAATTTGCCATTTAATAGCATTATTGATTCAATTAATAAAACCTTTCGTTGATACACTCTTGAAATTTTCATCATTTCCAGTATAAAATAGTAGCATGAAATTTAAATCTTCAGATAAATCATCCGGTTCTATCTTTGCCAGTAGCACTGGTTGCAAATGGGTGCTTTTTTAAAGGGGTCAGTACCCTTTTAACGACTCAGCACATCAAACCATTTAATAACAAACCACAAAAAGGGTACTGACCCCTTTAAAAAACAATCGAGTTTAACCTATGAATGAAAAAATAATTTCATCAACCGCACCAGAACCAGTTGGCGCATACCCTCATGCCAGAAAAGTTGGCAATTTACTGTTTTTATCAGGAGTTGGCCCCAGACAAAAAGGCAGCAAAGATATTCCTGGTGTGACATTAAATGACAATGGTGATATCAGTGACTATTGTATTGCAACCCAATGCCGCAGTGTTTTTGATAATGTTCGCACCATTCTAGAATCCTCAGGATCAAGCTGGGATAAATTGGTAGATGTACAAGTCTTTCTCACCAACATGAAAGACGACTTTAAAACTTACAATAAAATCTATGCGGAATATTTTGCCAGCAACCAACCCTGTCGCACCACTGTAGAAATTAATTGTTTACCTACACCCATCGCGATAGAATTGAAATGTATCGCGACTTTTAAAGGGGTCAGTACCCTTAATAAAACTGATTCAGGAGATTAACTTATGTCAAAAGCTATTAAGGGTACTGACCCCTTTAAAAACAAACCAATGGCGCCTTTTAATTTTAACAAATGGATTGAGGAACACAGAGATTTACTCAAACCACCGGTATGCAATAAACAAGTATTCGATGATGGTGATTTTATTGTAATGGTTGTCGGTGGACCAAACGGCCGCCGCGATTACCACTGGGAAGAAGGACCTGAATTTTTTTACCAATTAGAAGGCGAAATGCTTTTGAAAACCATACAAGATGGTGAGGCCGTTGATTACCCAATTAAAGCTGGAGAAGTATTTTTATTGCCTCCGGAGGTACCCCACTCTCCTGTTCGGTATGCCAATTCCATTGGTTTGGTGGTTGAGCGCAAAAGGGTTAAAGGTGAAACAGATGGTTTGATGTGGTTCTGTGAAAACTGTGATAATAAACTCTATGAAGAATATTTTCATTTGACCAATATTGAGAAAGACTTTTTTCCAGTTTTTGATCGCTTCTTAAATGATGAAAAGAACCGCACATGTAAAGAATGTGGGACTGTCATGCCAAAGGAGAACAAACTTGACTTGTAATCACTTTGCAATAGATATCCATACACACATCTTGCCAGAAACATGGCCTGATTTAAAAAAGAAATACGGGTATGGTGGATTCTTAAATCTTGATCACCACAAGTGTGGTTGTGCTCGAATGTTAATTGATGGTAAATTTTTTCGTGAAATTGACGAAAACTGCTGGTCTCCAGAAGTGCGTATAAAAGAATGTGACGATCAAAATGTTCATGTTCAAGTGCTTTCAACCGTCCCAGTGATGTTTAACTATTGGGCCAAAGCCAAACATACCCATGATTTATCCATGATTTTAAATGATCACATTGCAGGTGTTGTAGATAAATACCCAACAAGATTCATCGGACTGGGCACCTTACCTATGCAAGATACGGCACTGGCAATCAAGGAACTAGAAAGGTGTGTCAATGAATTGGGTTTAGCTGGTGTTCAAATTGGTTCACATGTAAACGATATGAATTTGAGTGATCCACAATTGTTTGATGTTTTTGCTGCTGCCGAAGAATTGGGTGCTGCCATATTTGTGCATCCATGGGACATGGTAGGCAAAGACAAGATGGAAAAATACTGGCTACCATGGTTGGTTGGCATGCCTGCTGAAACATCGCTGGCCGTGTGTTCAATGATATTTGGTGGTGTACTAGAACGTTTGCCCAATTTACGCATTGCTTTTGCTCATGGCGGTGGCGGCTTTCCTGCATCCATTGGTCGCATAGAACATGGATACAATGTTCGCCCTGATTTAGTGGCTGTTGATAACCCACACAACCCACGTAAATATTTAAAACAGATTTATCTCGATACACTGGTTCATGATCCGCATATGTTAAATTATTTAATCAATTTGATGGGCGAAGATAAGCTGGCACTAGGGACTGATTATCCCTTTCCATTGGGAGAATTACAACCTGGTAAACTGATTAAATCAATGAATTATTCTGATACGACAACCAGCCGATTACTACACGGCAGTGCGTTAGAATGGTTAAACCTTAAGAAAGAGATGTTCATCGGATGATTTTAAACCTTTCAAACAATCACATTGATTACCAATTTGATACGGATGAAGGTATCAGTATTGCCATTGACTTAAACTTTAATCAACAACAACCCAATCATTTTGGTGCTGAAATTGCCTGTAAAGAAGCCTTAAGTGGTGGTGGCTTTATCGGAGACACCAAACGCGGTGGCAGTTGTAATGTTGATAGCATCACCTTGGTTCCGCATTGCAATGGCACCCACACTGAAACTGTGGCTCACATTGTTCATCAGGCTGTTCCAATTGGTAAAAATCTAGCCCAAAGTTTATCAGTGTGTCAAGTTATATCAGTCACCCCTATTATAGCAAGTAACACCCAAGACAGTTATTTACCAGAGCTAGACAACAATGATGTTGTGATTGATTTATCGTGTCTTAAATCACAATTACAACAAAGCCAGCTAGATAATATACAAGCACTTGTGATACGAACTTATCCAAATGATAGCAATAAAAAAAGTTGTATTTACAATGATGACAATCAACCACCATTTTTTACTCATCAAGCCATGAGTTGGTTGGCTGCTTCTGGTATTAATCACTTATTGGTAGACATGCCATCAGTAGATAAAATGTACGATGATGGACAATTGAGTAACCACCACATCTATTGGAGTGTTACACCAAACTCTAGGTTACTTAATGACGATTCGAGACCCGAACGCACCGTTACTGAAATGGTTTATGTTGAAGACAGTGTTAGCGATGGTTTGTATTGTCTCAATTTACAACTGCCCGCTTTTGAATTAGATGCTGCACCCAGTCGTCCTGTATTATATCCACTGAATATGGTAATAACGTAAGATGGGCCCTGCCCATCATGAAATTAATACATATAAACAATGATGGGCGGGGCCCATCTTACAAAAGATTAAACTATGAACAAATTTACATTAGAATACGCCCAACAATTAGATGCACAAGACCCAATTGCACACATGCGCGATGAATTTTACATTCCCAAACAAGACAATGGTGAAGATGAAATATACTTATGTGGTAATTCATTGGGATTACAGCCTAAAAAGACATCAGAATATTTAAACTATGAGTTGAGCCAGTGGCAAAAACTGGGTGTCAAAGGCCATTTTTCAGGGGATTATCCTTGGATGCCCTATCATGAATTTTTAGCCGATGAATCAGCCAAGTTGGTTGGAGCCAAACCATCTGAAGTGGTGTGCATGAATTCATTAACTGCCAACCTACATTTTATGATGGTGAGTTTTTACCAACCATCCGCAAAAAGACACAAAATTCTGATTGAAGACCATGCTTTTCCTTCTGACCATTATGCAGTGGAATCTCAAGTTAAGTTTCATGGTTATGATCCAAAAGAATCTATGTTATTGGTTAAGCCTCGAGATGGTGAAGACACGATTAGAACAAGTGACCTGTTAAAAATTATTGAAGAACAAGGCGATGAAATTGCCTTAATTATGTTGCCAGGAGTTCAATATTACACAGGTGAGGTCTTTGACATGCAAGCCATAACACAAGCAGGACATGCAAAGGGTTGTAAAGTCGGATTTGATTTGGCTCACGCTGCTGGTAATTTGGTGATGAGTTTACACGATTGGCAAGTCGATTTTGCTGCATGGTGTAGTTACAAATACCTTAATTCTGGCCCAGGTTCTGTGGCTGGTTGTTTTGTTCATGAAAAACACCATGACAACAAAGACTTACCTAGATTTGCAGGTTGGTGGGGGCACGACAAAGAAACACGTTTTGAAATGGAAAATACTTTTATACCCATGCAAAGTACCGAGGCTTGGCAATTATCCAATCCCCCCATTTTATCTCTGGCTGCCATTCGTGCTTCGTTAGATACAGTTAAAATGGCTGGCGGCATTGAAACATTACGTAAAAAATCAATCAAACTATCGGCTTATTTGCGGGAAATTTTAATGCAAGAATTGTCCAGTCAAATTTCAATCATTACACCTGAATCAGAAGAACAATCTGGAGCACAACTTTCTATTATCGTTAATACGGGAGATGGTAAAATCATTTTCGATGAGATAGAAGCCAAAGGCGTGACCTGTGATTTCCGCCACCCTAATGTGATTCGGGTCGCACCTGTTCCTTTATATAACAGTTACACAGATGCATATCAGTTTGTATCAATTTTGAAAGAGGCTTTAGTATGAAACAAAACGTAACAATAATTGGCGCAGGTTTGGTTGGCTCAATGATGGCCATATATCTGGGCAAACGTGGCTACAAAGTAGATGTTTTCGATAAATTGCCTGATATTAGAAAGGAAAGCATATCAGCAGGCAGATCTATCAATTTGGCTTTGGCCAATCGTGGCATTAGACCCATGGTTCAATTGGGCATCATAGATAAAGTAGAAACACTGCTGATACCCATGAAAGGGAGAATGTTACACGATGTTGAGGGCGAGTTGCAATTTCAATCTTATGGACAAAAACCACAAGAAGTCATCTATTCTGTTTCTCGTGGCGGATTAGTGAGTTTGTTAAGGGACGAAGCGGAAGCCACTGATAACGTGACTTTTCACTTCAAACAAGTCATTGATTCTATTGACTATGATAAAAACTGTATTAATCTGATTGATAAAACTGAACAAATACACCCACACAAATTTGATATTTTATTGGGTGCAGATGGTGCAGCATCCATTGTACGGAATTCTTATGAAAATCATGGTGTCAGTGGTGTCAGCTCTGAATTATTAAGCCACAGCTACAAAGAACTCACCATTGATGAAGATGATAATGGTCCAAACAGATATAAAATAGACAAAAACTCTTTGCACATTTGGCCACGTGGTGAATACATGTTGATTGCCTTACCAAATTTGGATGGTTCATTTACTGTCACTTTATTCATGCCCAATAAAGGTGAAATATCTTTTGAGTCTTTAACTAGCAAAGAAGCAGTTAACCAATTCTTCTCTGATCAATTTAGTGATGTTTTAGATTTAATCCCTGATCTTGCAGAAATGTTTTTCGAAAACCCAACTGGAATTTTAGGCACCATTCGTTGTGAGCAATGGAATTATAAAAATGCGCTTCTGATTGGTGATTCTGCCCATGCTATCGTACCTTTTCATGGCCAAGGCATGAACTGTGGATTTGAAGATTGTTATGCACTAAATGCGCTATTGGATGAACACAATGATGATTGGCAGAAAGTCATGGACTCGTTTACTGAAGTCAGGGTACACAACGCCAATGCGATTGCCGATATGGCATTGGATAATTACATCGAAATGCGTGATTCGGTTCGTGACCCCAAATTCCACCTCAAAAAAGCCATTGCATTTGAACTTGAATCAAGGTTCCCTAAACAATTTGTTCCCAGGTACTCTATGGTTATGTTTCATCATATTTCTTATGCTAGGGCGCAATCACGTGGTGAAATCCAATTTGGTATACTTAACAAACTGAGTGATGGCATTGAGAGTGTTGAACAATTAGATTTAGTCAAAGCTGAAAAACTCGTAAGCGAAAAACTATCTGTTTTGTCTGAACACGACTTGTCATAATGAACATGATCAAATCATTAATTGATAAAATTTTCTTCGCCATTGGTGTGATTGTGTTTCTTCAATTGCCCCATTTTATTGATCAATATACCCAAAGAATAGGAGGGTATACCGAATCTAAAATTCAGCAACTTGAGGAATACCAACTCATTGCCGAAAACAATTATGATGGAAATCTAAATTTATTGATTGAAAATTTTAAAAAATCAGATGATAAAGCCATTCAACAAACCGGCGAAAATATCAGCACTACACAACAAGATGTGGTTGTTCTGAATGATGAGATCAAGACACTTGAAGGCGACGGTTTATTTTCAAAGGTTGTGTTTCTGAGTACAAACCTGAGATACAATATTGCCAAAGGCACAATGGGAACGTTTCAACCTGGCGTACCACTTAACCTATGGGCTTTTGTTTATGGTTTAATCGGCGGAATATTGTTTAGCTTGATTTTCAACGGAACCGCAAAAATCCCTAAATTGGTTGTCAGAAAATACAAAAACAAAAGCAAAGTTTTTGCTAAATAGTTACACACACAGTTAGTAAAATTTAGGTCCTTATCAAGCCAATATTTTATCAATTGCCTTTAAATGTTCTTGAATATGTGACTCTGGCAAAAAACTGCCGGTAAATGAATTTTTTACCAATTGTACAATGTCCTGTTCAGATAATTCTAATGCTTCGGTAATGGCGTTGAAATTATCATTCACATAACCGCCGAAATAAGCAGGATCATCAGAATTAACTGTCGCATTTAAGCCTTTATCTAACATCACTTTGATTGGGTGTTGTTTTAAATCATCGACCACGCACAATTTTAAATTTGACAGTGGACAAACTGTAAGAGTTAAATCTTTTTTAATAATGTAATCAACCAGTTTATCGTCTTCTAAACAACGATTTCCATGGTCAATTCTGTCAATATTCAACTGATCAATGGCACTCCAAACATATTCAGCTGGCCCTTCTTCGCCAGCATGGGCCACTTTTAATAATTTCATTTCATCTGCCATGGCATATAAATTGATAAATTTTTCAGGAGGATTGCCCAATTCAGATGAGTCTAAACCAATGGCATCAAATTTATCCATGTGAGCTTTGGCTTGTTCTAGTGTAGCCAAACACTCTTCTTCGCTTAAATGTCTTAATAAACTCAGAATTAAAAAGGAACTGATTCCTAATTGAGATTGGGCATCAGACAACGCACGGTGTATTCCATTGATGGCGATTTCAAAATCTATACCGCGTTCAGTATGTGATTGTGGATCATACATGATTTCTGTGTGCACCACATTATCAGCTTTTGCACGCTGTAAATAAGCCCAAGTTAAATCATAAAAATCTTGTTCCGTTTGCAGAACATTTACACCTTGATAATAGATGTCCAAAAATTCTTGTAAATTCTCAAATTCATAAGTGTCTTTTAATGATTCTACAGAGTCATGTGGTAAATCTATGCCATTGCGTTTGGCAATTTCGAACATGAGTTCGGGTTCAAATGTGCCTTCAATATGTAAATGTAATTCAGCTTTTGGAAGTATTTGGATTAATTCAATTGTGTTCATGTATTATTTTTTCTAGTAATAGGTATATTTAAAAAGCATTATATACCTAATCTAAATAACAAAAAACATGTTTGTTGGACAAAGCAAAATATAGGTGGGACCGATTACAAGTATTTACATTTCTTAAGATGAAGTTAATTTATTTATAAAACTCATTCTACTAAAATAAAGACCAGTTATGAGAGTTAACAAAATTAAGATTGTTAATCCAATATTAGTTGTAGAATCCACCATGATTGCTGGCTCTACTACTCCAAATTGTATGTTGCCAATAAAATAGCTGGGGTAATCTGAAATTGCTGGAGGAAAATCATCTCCATATGGAAGTCCATATACATTCAGAATATAATTGCCAGCATCAACACCATCAATTTCAGCTCTTTGTAAATATATTGGAGGTGTAGGACTCACACAGATTGTGCTTCCACCTAATCCAGCCTGAAAGAATATATTGATTGTATTATCTAAAATCTGTACTTGGTACCTAGGGTCAACAGTATAATCTGATGTATAACATCCGCTGTCACGGCTCCACAAGAAAAAATTTTGCCCCGATGATGGCGGTGGTGCAGAAGTAAAAGGTACATGAGGTTGATAGGGTGAAACAACATATTGAGCAAAAACCACATTAAAACTAAAAGTTAATGTCAAGATAAGTAAAATTTTAATAGTAATCTCCATTGGTCAAATAACAAATATATTATAGAGGAGGCACTGTTAATAAAGTGTTAACCCTGAGGTTATAAATGTACATTTATAACCTCAGGGTTGTTATTTGAAACTTTTATTTAATACTTACTTCCACCAATAATGAACAGTATAAGTAATCACCCTTTCCTCTTCAGGCTTTAATTTAACATTGTATTCAATTGTGCTTGAATTTTGTTTAACATACTCTTCAGAAGTTTCTTTGATTTCCCAATTACTCCATCTGTACAAAGGTTCAATAACTTTAATTTTGGTAGATGTTTCTTTCTGGTTTCTAATTTTTATTTCAAAAGTTTCGGTGATTTCGTTTTTCCCAACAACAATATTGGTTTGCTTGCGTTCGCCAACAACATCAAATGAATTGCCCAATTCAATACTGATTGTTTCATTTCTTGGCGTGTG
The DNA here is from genome assembly GCA_913061105.1 of uncultured Alcanivoracaceae bacterium. Taxonomy (GTDB): domain Bacteria; phylum Pseudomonadota; class Gammaproteobacteria; order Xanthomonadales; family Marinicellaceae; genus NORP309. Next base: position 12,969 of record CAJXVJ010000037.1, read on the forward strand.
ATCAATGATGTCTTCACCAATAAACTCTAAAGAACCATCGGCATTATCCATTTGACTGACACGAATGCGTCCAGCTGGCAATGGCATGCCTAAGCCTTTATTTTTTTTGTTTTCAAAACTAAGATATGCTTTAACTTTAGGTTTGGCGCTGCGCATATAATTCCTATCAGCAATGGGGTTGTAATAACGGTGATTAAATATCTGTGAACCATTAAAAACCAAGTCTTTTGAACATTCCACACCATTTGCCGATGGAAATAATTCAATTTGCTTGGTTGAATTATTGGGTAAATCTACCCTTCGTGGCAAGGTATACAAATGGTATTCAAACAATGACTTTTCTTGAAAACCTGCAGATTCATCCATGGAACTCATGGCGTAGCTTTTTACATTTCTTCTCTGTACTTGTTGGGGCTCTGCTCGGTGAACATCCCCAGCTATCAGTTTTAATTTGGTATTGTCAAATGAGCTTCCAGCTTGGTTCAATAAACTCACCCAAGATGACAAATCCATTTCACATTTATCGCCGTCTTCTCTTAAAGTCAAATTATAATCTGCCCACCATGTCATGCCCTTGGTTTGATAAGTAACACGCGCCAATTCTTCTTGTGAATCCTTGCCATTAAGTAACCACAACAATGTCGGCTTAGTTAACAATCCACCAGGCAATGATGGAAAAGCCACGCTGTCATAAGTGCGTAATGTAATAACCGAACCATTGGATTCTTGAATAATAATACCTCCATTAGTGCCCAATAGTTTCCCTTCAATTGTTTTATTGGCTCCACCTGATGTCTGTTCAACTATGACTTGTTCACCCACATATTTTTCTAACAATTTTTGCGCACTGACAATATCAAATTGGTAGTTTTGATCTAGTACAGTTGCTACACCCGGGTTGTTGGGTGTTGAAAAAGAAACCGTAGTCGGGTCTATTTGACTGGTGACATTATCAAATTTCAATTCAAACTGGCCTTTTTTAATAAATATCATGCGGTCTTGCTTAATCATGGCATAGCCAGGCACATGAGAATTGGGGTTTTGAAATTGCTCTGGAGAGATACTTCCTGCTGCTGCAGTGGAGTAAACTGTGATTGCCGAATCATCGGCTTGAACTTGAGATGATGCCATAATCATAAATACCGTTGTTTTTAATAAATTTTTCATAGTCTTACCTTGTTTAGAATTAAATCACCTCTATATATCGTACTGAATACATAAAAGGGTTTATTCCCATCATTTTATCATGAAAATAAATGAATCAATTAAAAACTTCTGTCAATTAATTTTGCTATTGTTGATTTCAACATCCGCTTTATCACAAGAAAATCTACCAAAGATTAATGATTATTGGTTACGTGCAGCTCCACCGAATGCCATGATGCAAGCGGCTTATGGTGAATTAACCAATAAGACAGGCCAAGACATAAAACTGATTGGTGCTTATAGTCCAGCATTTAAAATGACTGAAGTTCATAAAACCATTATCACTGATGGCATTGCCAGAATGGTCCACCAACCAGAGTTGATGATTGAAAAAAACAAACAATTATCATTTGAACCAGGTGGATTACACATCATGTTGATGCAACCCATTGTTGATTTTACAATAGGCGATATGATCAAAATTAATTTAATATATATAATTGACGGTCAAAGAATTGTTGATGAAATTTGGTTTCCAGTTGTCAAGAAATAGCCATGAACAAAGCTGATTTCAATTTTGAATTACCAAAGGAACTGATTGCACAACACCCAACCAAAAACCGCACCAATAGCCGTTTATTGTCGTTGAATAAAGTTTCTGGTGAAGTGCAAGATTTGCAATTTCCTGAAGTGGTTAATTTCCTCTACCCTGGCGATTTGTTAGTGTTCAATAACACCAAAGTCATTCCTGCACGTTTAATCGGCCAAAAATCAACCGGTGGTAAAGTTGAAGTTTTTATAGAAAGGTTGTTAGATGACAACAGCGCCATTGCTTTTCTAAAATCCAGTAAAAGACCCAAACTAGGGATGTCAATATACTTTGATCAATTACAAATCACCCCAACAGCCCGACAAGGCATGTTTTATTTGGTTGAAACAAAAGGTGATACATCACTCACAGAACTGATGGACACACATGGCCACATGCCCTTGCCTCCATATATTCAACGTGAAGATGAGCTAGAAGACAAAGACCGTTATCAAACCGTTTATGCCAAAGAAAAAGGCGCCGTGGCAGCACCCACAGCCGGATTACATTTTGATGAGTCATTATTACAAACCATTAAAGACAAAGGCATCAATACCGCATTTGTGACATTACACGTAGGCGCTGGAACCTTTCAACCGGTAAAAACTGACTCTATCAAAGACCACATCATGCACAAAGAGTGGTTGCAAGTCACCCCAGAAGTCGCAGAGTTAGTCAAACAAACCAAAGCCCACGGCAACAAAGTGATTGCTGTTGGCACTACTGCTGTCAGGTGTCTTGAAACAGCAGCCATGAATGGTGAAATAAATCCCTACACTGGAGATACCAATATATTCATCTATCCAGGATACCAATTTAAAGTAGTGGACTCATTACTCACCAATTTCCATTTACCAGAATCGACCTTAATCATGCTGGTTTCGGCAAAATGCGGTCGAGAAAATACGCTCAATGCTTATCAACACGCCGTTGAAGAAAAGTACCGATTCTTTAGTTATGGCGATGCCATGTTTATTTCTTAGATTTAAGTACTTTATAATCTATAATTAACCCATACTAAAGTTGTACTATTTATTGGTTTACAAGACTTGATTACAATTGAAATAAACTCAATATCCGTTGGTACCCCGTCTAGATTCGTTAAAACAAGCGAAGTCTTATTGCCAACTACTGATTGATATAAATCATCTAATATATAAAACTTACCGTCTTTAGCATTAAGTCTTGCAGAAAGACACCTTGAACCCATAAATAATTGTGCTTCATTTAATTGATCAATGACATTTGAAGCCTTAACGTATGAACTTATATCAACTCTTAAATGTGCACCAGGCGTAATTGCTGAGATAGTTTTATCTAGTATTATTTGAGTAGGTTTTGAATTTATATCAATTGGTGATTGCGTAATTGTCACCCAAGAGCCAAAAAACAATATTTTAAAGAATGTTAACATAAATTCACCTTAGTTTTAATTATATATAATTTATGCAAAAGTAAAATTATTAATAATTTTGAATAGATTAATGTTTATTATATTAATTATTTTCTTTATAGAAATACTAACAACTAGCTATATATTATGTTTGTACACACGTATTAATTAAAGCTTATTTAGTAATGTATCAAAAAACTATACATCAAGTTTTGATTATCAACACTTATATTAATCCGTAAGATGGGCCCTGCCCATCATTTTAAGTTCTATACATTTTGTGAGCCCAGTTAAACACTGATGATGGGCGAGTCATATCTTACAATTTGATTGTAGTGGCGCGATTTATCGCGTCTTCTTTTGCTGAATCGAAATTATTACATTAAATAGACGCGATAAATCGCCGCCTCTACATTGGTTTTTTTCAGCTAGGTCAATATACAAAATATAAGAAAAGGGTACCCACAAGGGGCACACCGTACATTAGTTTATCATTATAAACAATTCCTCTAGCTTAAATAGATTTTGATTATAAAAACCTCTGTGTCCTCTGCGTTCTCTGTGGTTAAGGCTTTTGATCTTGATCTTGATCATGCTTTTGATCTTTCTTTTTAATTGTTAATTACACATTACTCATTGTTAATTGATCTAGCTCTTGATTTTTAATTGATAATTAAACATTACTAATCAGCATTTTCTTTTACTTACCATTAATCAATATTATGTGATTGTAAAAAATATGTATGTTAATTGATCAAGCTCTTGATCTTTAATTGTTAATTACACATTATTAATTACTAATTGATCACAGATTTTCACATTAACTCAGTAATCGTTCCATCTTGCTTAAGCACAATAAAGTTACTTGAAAGCTTATTGTTTTGGAGATATTGACCGATAGTGGTGAACGTTGCTGTGTATATTTTTCGGCCATGATCTTTAGCAGTTAAATCATCCTTTAGTATTCGTCCCAATAGTAATTTTAATGATCTTTTTATCCGTTTAGCTTTGAAGTGAGCTTGAGTATTGGCTTTTATCTGTTGCTTATCAGTGGTTTGATAGATAGATGCATTTATAACATCCAGTATGTATTCAGTACAGTTTTGAAATTGACTATTAAATGGATTGGATAACAGTGAATAATTGGGGTTGTGTAGATCCAAGTGTTTGCTGTTGGCAATATTTTCCACAAGTAACTGCTGTAATTCAGGAGTTGGAATAATTATTCCCGCTTTTAACTCAAGTGCGCCCCAAAAGAAATCCACAGGATAATCAACATGGATTGAACTGTATTTAGAATCTTCAGAGTCTTGGTAAAGGTTATGGATAGCATAACCTTGTACAGTTTTGCCATCACTCAATTGAATCGTGGAATATACAGCTACTGCCGTATGGGTAAAATGTATGCCTTCAGGTAGTTCAGATTTAGGTGTTCCTAAACGTGAAATAATAAAAGCCCTTGCTCCTTTAGATGCAGCATACTTTTCAACATCTTTTGAAAATTTGACTACCTCTTGGGGGTCTAATATAACATTCTGTGTCGAGCGACTACCTGCGAATGCATCAGGTGCATTGGCAAATAGTACTAATACAATTACTTGGATTAATATTTTCATAGTTATTTCTCATCTACAGTATTTTGCATAACACTTTGTGGTGCAGGATCAGCTGTTATCGTTAGCTCCGTAATCATCAACTCTTCAGAACCTGTGTCGTTTTTCATAAGTGACTCCCCAGCTTCCAAAGATACTGAGCCAATTTGACCGACAATGATAAGAGGAACGGCAATAACCCCACTGACAACTTGACCTGAAGCCTTGACACCATGGGAGACCGATAATACAGAATGTTTACTGGCAGCACTGATGTTCTCTGAAGCACCACTATTGGCCCTGTCTCTTATACACATCTGACGCTGCCGACGATCTACTCTGTGTAG
>CAJXVJ010000038.1 GCA_913061105.1 uncultured Alcanivoracaceae bacterium
AGTAGATCGTCGGCAGCGTCAGATGTGTATAAGAGACAGGATTATTTAACTTGATGCAAATGCACATCGGTTTGTGGATAAGGGATATTACATCCACCGGCTTCTAGTTCTACTTTGAATGTTTCAAGTAATTCACCATAAACAGTCCAGAAATCCTCAGTCTTTGCCCAAGGACGCACAGAAAAATTAACCGAACTATCGGCTAATTCTGTCATCAATATTGATGGGGCAGGGTTTTCAAGCACTAATGGGTGAGCTTCCATGGCTTTCATCATGATGCTACGGGCTTGTTTGAGATCATCATCGTAACCAACACCCATGGCAATATCTACTCTTCTTTCAGGCTTGGCAGAATGATTAACGATAGGATCGGAAGTGATTTGTCCATTTGGAATAATGACCAATTTATTGTCTGTTGTGATAATAAAGGTGCTGAATATTTTAATTTCTTCAACTTTTCCTGTTTGGCCTGCGACTTCAACCAAATCACCCAATTTAAATGGCCTAAAGATAACAATCATCACTCCTGATGCAAAATTTGATAACGAGTCTTTTAAGGCCAAACCAATAGCTAAACCAGCAGCCGCTAGCATTCCAAGTAACGATGTTGTTTTAATACCCAGTTGTCCCAGTGCTGCGATTATGACAGCTGCTAATAGGATAAAATAAACAAAGTTCTTTAAAAAGTTTATTAAAATTTCATCAGCATTGGACTTTTCCAATGATTTTGCAACAAGATTAGATATGATTCTCGCTATTTTCTTACCAATCCAATAAATGAGAATGGCTGTGACCAATTTAGTCAAAATTGCAAGAATGGCCTCAGGGTTATTGATAAACCCCATAATGTTTTGTTTCAGTGTTTCTATGATTCCAATGTTTTCTGTATCCATGATGATTACCTATGAGTAATTAAAAACAGCATTCTAGCAGAAATTTTTTAAATTTTAGAAATTGTAACAATGTTTTAAAATTGAGGTTTTTTCGCTATGTCATGATAGGTCTATAAAAATAGAGTTGGATAAAATAAGATTGATTCTATAGATATTTAGCTTTATGGAGTTTGTAATTCAAATAATGGCACATTACACATTGTTAATTACACATTATCACGTTTGTACTGTAAGATAATTATAAATTCGGGGTTCTATTATCCAGAAATTATAAAAGGGGAAAAATATGAAAACATCAGATTTAATGGTTCAGGCACTAGAAAACGAAGGCATTAGGTATATTTATGGAATACCTGGAGAAGAAAATTTAGATTTTCTAAACTCATTAAAAGGATCGAAAATAAAGCTCATATTAACCAGACACGAACAAGCGGCAGGCTTTATGGCAGCAACCATTGGTCGCTTGACTGGTAAACCTGGGGTTTGTCTATCTACTTTGGGGCCAGGGGCAACTAATTTTGTCACCGCAGCTGCCTATGCGCAATTGGGTGCGATGCCGATGGTTATGATTGCTGGGCAAAAGCCCATTCGCAAAAGCAAACAGGGACGCTTTCAAATTGTGGACATTGTTGATCTGATGCGTCCAATATCAAAATATTCTGAGCAGATAGTCGATGGTAACCGTGTGCCAGCTATGGTACGTGAAGCTTTTAGAATAGCTATCGAAGAAAGACCTGGAGCAGTATATCTAGAATTGCCTGAAGACATTGCCGATGAACAAGTCGATGCAACATTGTTTGATGTGGTGGGTCATAGGCGTCCTGATGCAGATGACATTGCTATTTCTGCAGCCATAAATATGATTGAAGAAGCCGAACGCCCATTGTTATTGATTGGAGCAGGGGCTAACCGCAAACAAGCGGGTCCTGCATTATTGAAATTTGTAGAAAAAACAGGCATACACTTTTTTAATACTCAATTAGGCAAAGGCGTGATTGATGAACGTCATGCAAAATTTCTAGGTACTGCTGCATTATCAGACAATGATTTTTTACACTGTGCGATAAACCGATCTGATTTAATTATTAATGTCGGTCATGATGTGATTGAAAAGCCACCATTTTTCATGGAAAAAGGCGGAAAAGATGTGATACATTTAAATTTTTTCCCAGCACAAATTGATGATGTTTATTTCCCACAATTAAATGTGGTTGGCGATATTACCCGATCTATACAAAAAATTACCGATAGAATTGATATGCCTCCGGGTAAGGATTATAGTTATTTTGAAAGGGTTAAAGCTGAAGTTTTGTCACACACAACCAAATATTTTGGCGATGATAGATTTCCAATTCTACCGCAAAGAGTGGTAAAAATTCTGCGCGATAAGTTATCGGGTGAAGACATAGTTACACTTGATAACGGTGTTTACAAAATTTGGTTTGCCCGTAACTACGAGTGTTATCAGCCCAATACATTGTTGTTAGATAATGCATTGGCAACAATGGGAGCTGGTCTGCCTTCGGCAATGGCAGCAAAACAGTTGTACCCAAATAAAAAAGTGGTTTCGGTCAATGGCGATGGTGGGTTTATGATGAATTCTCAAGAACTTGAAACAGCCATTCGTATGGAACTGGATCTAGTTGTGATTATTCTTAATGATAATGCTTATGGAATGATCAAGTGGAAACAGGAAGGCATGGGTTTTGACAATTTTGGATTGGACTACAATAATCCAGATTTTGTCGCTTATGCAGAAAGTTTTGGGGCGGTTGGTCACAGACCCAACAGTGTAGATAATTTCAAAGCGATATTGGATGTTGCCTTAAACTCAAAAGGTGTGCATTTAATTGACGTACCTGTAGATTATTCTTTGAACCATGTGATTTTGAATAAATTATTAAAAGAAACAACGTGTATTTTATAGGAAGGTATTATGCAAACAATTAAAGTAACCAATCCATTTGATGGCAGCTTGGTGCAAGAAATCCCAATGAACACAACCACCGATGTTGATGCGGCTTTGGATAAAGCCCATGGACTATTTTCTGATCAAGATCAGTGGTTAGCTGCCCATAAAAAAGTCGAAATATTAGAGAAACTTATTGAAATAATGAATGGCCAGGTTGAGGAATTAACCTTGTTAGCGGCTTCAGAAGGCGGGAAACCGTATGCAGATTCTAAAGTTGAAGTGTTACGGGCCATTAATGGTGTAAAACTGGGTGCAGAACATATTTCAGAATTAAAAGGAAAAGAAATTCCAATGGGATTGACACCATCCTCAGAGAACCGATTAGCATTTACCATTAGAGAACCCATTGGTGTGGTGGCATCGGTTAGTGCTTTTAATCACCCATTAAATTTAATAGTACATCAGACAGTTCCAGCCATAGCAGCGGGTTGTCCAGTAATAATTAAACCAGCCACTTCAACGCCTTTATCGTGTTTAAAGTTTATTGAGCTATTAAAACAGGCAGGATTACCAGAAGGATGGTGCCAAGCATTAATCGTCAATAACGATGATGCGAGTCGATTTATTCAAGATGATAGAGTTAATTTCTTTTCATTCATAGGATCAGGCAAAGTAGGTTGGTGGTTGAATTCAAAACTTTCTCCAGGAACACGCAGCGCATTAGAACACGGTGGTGCAGCTCCTGTTATTGTAGCAGCCGATGCCAATATTGAAACGATGATTGACAGTTTAGTCAAAGGTGGCTTTTATCATGCTGGACAGGTCTGTGTTTCTGTTCAACGGATTTATGTTCATGAAAGCATTTGTGAAAAAGTGGCCAACTTGATTGCTGATAAAGCCAAACAGTTAATCGTTGGTGATCAAATGGATAAAAACACCGAAGTAGGGCCATTGATTCAACATGGCGAAGTCAACCGAATTGAAGAATGGGTCAATGAAGCCAGAGACAGTGGTGCACAAATTCTATGTGGTGGTCAACGCATCTCTGATAGTTGTTATGAGCCAACAGTTATTTTAAATCCTCCTGAAGATGTCAATGTTTCACAATTAGAAATTTTTGGTCCTGTTGTCTGTGTGTATTCCTATCAAACACTGGATGAAGCCATCGCCAGAGCCAATGGTTTGCCGCTGGCATTTCAAGCTGCCGTCTTTACAGAAAACCTCAATACTTCTCTTGAAACCATCAAGAAACTCAATGCCACAGCAGTTATGGTCAATGATCACACAGCATTCAGAGTCGATTGGATGCCTTTTGGTGGCAGAGATGCTTCAGGCATTGGCATGGGCGGAATTCAATATTCAATGGAAGAAATGACAAGAATCAAAATGATGGTGATTAAGAGTCCAGTATTGTAAATCGAGTTCCCGCATTAGCGGGAATGATGGCAATTAATATTTAGCAATTAGGAATTAGCAATTAAGATCAAGAGCAAAACAAAAGCAAAAGGAAATTACTTCAAAGTAAGTAAAGTATTTGCGTTTTTACATTATGTTTTTAGTTGGGCCTGAGGGTTTCAATAAACTGAGCATCCACCCAAAATATATCTCCTGTGTCACCTCCATAACCTCGATGAAAGAAAAAATACTTACCATCTGGTGAAACGCTTCCATATGCTTCTGCGAATTTTGTATTTATTTTATCTCCTAAATTAATTGCAGCGCCCCATGAATCATCTTTCTGTCGGAAACTAATATATAAATCAGGATCACCATACCCACCTTCTCTCTCACTGTCCCAAATTAAGTAGGACTCATCTGGCGCAATGAAGGGGTGGGCTGTCCATTTTCCGGTGTTAATCTCCTTACCAAACAGTTTTGGTTCTTCATGCTTGTCGTCCTTGATCGTTGATATGCGAATGACATCGTTGCTTTTATAATCGTCAAAAACAAAGGTGCCCTTGGCTGATGCAGTTATGCGCATTATACCCCAATCTTTCCTGTCAAACATGGGTCCAAGACTTTTTACTTCTGACCAGCCAGTGTTGGTTCGTTCCCTGTATTTGTTTCCTAGATATAGATTCTTACCATCTGGAGAAATAAAGGGCTCCCCAGCTCTAGGCGGCACAACAGATTCGACCCATTGATCATCTTTATATTTAATGACAACCAAAGTATTGTTTTTATATTCTCCACCTCTTCTGCGGAAATAGAACTCCTTTAAGTCTGGAGAAATTGCCGCCTCTGCTTCCCTATGTTCAGTTTGTATAATATCGGGGGCAAATAATTTGGGTATTAAGCCTGGTGGCTTTTGTCCAATATATGGTCCTTCTAGAACTGGAGATTTATCTTGTATAAAAGCTGGTAAAATCCTTTCTGCTGTTTTTTGCAAAGTACTGTTATCATTATCCTGATCAGTAACCACAACCATCAAATCAAGCTCCTTGACCAGAATGATATATTGGCCACCGCCGCCTTGAGCAGATTGAGTGAAATAGCTTTTATAGTTGTGCTTTAAATCAGCTGACCACCAGTAATAACCATACCCCTGATTAGAGACATCTTTACCACCGCCATAGACATCATCATCACCAGTAGTGATTATCCTGCTGGTTGCTTTGGTGATAAAGACTTCTGGAACCAACTGTTCTCCATTCCATTTGCCTTTGTTCATAGCCAAAGTTCCCCACTTGATCATATCACGCGATGTCATATTTGATCCTGAACCCGATCTTGGCAGGCCACTAACGTCAGTTCGCCAACCATAATTCGTAATACCTAATTTGTCGAGTAGCTCATTTTTAATAAAGTCTTTAGCCGATCCCGGTACCACAGCATCAATGACTTGCATCACAAGCATAGGATCGTTTTGATATAAAAACCTTTGAGATTCTAAGGTAATAGGAGCGCTGTGCTCGAAGTAAGCTTGAACTTCTCCTTGACCTTTTAATTGAGTAGGATTTTTTTGAAATTCTTCTTTATCTTCTTTACTGAGACGGATACCAGAACGCATAGTCATCGCCTGATGAAGTGTGATCTTTTCTACACCTGCAACAAATTTTGTTGGGTCGAGATCTTTAAGAAACTTGATCAGAGGTTGGTCTAAATCAGCCATGGTCAGATAACCCATCTGGATAGCTCGGCCTAGTGCCATACTGGTGTAAACTTTAGTCGCAGATGCCTGAAAATGAGGCAAATTGATGCGACCATGTGAATAATAAGACTCAAACAGAAGCTTGCCTTTGTGAGAAATAAGTAAACTGTCGAGAGGGCCATGCTTGTTATCGGCGATCTCATTTGCAAACTTAAGAATCATGTCCTTATTGCCACCATCGATACCTAATTCTCCCACAAGAATATCATCTTTTCTATTAATTGGCGATGCATCGATAAAAGCTTTTTTTAGATAAGGAATGTCTCTATAAGATAGCTTGACTTCGGCGTCTGTGGCCTCCGGTGCTAGACTTTCACTATGAAACCATGCAGCTTGTCCTGCATTTGATATAATTTTTTTAACCGATGAGCCATCCTTATTCATCATATAAATATTTCTTTTCCCATCTGTTTTTGATCCAAAAATTAGTTGAGAGCCATCAGGAGACCATGACGGATACCAATCATCAACATCATTATTTGTTAACCGCTTTTGATTGGAACCATCTATATTCATGCTATAAACTTCAAAATTTCCATCTCTATCAGACATAAAAGCTATGTGCTTGCCATCAGGTGAAACCTCAGGGTGCCACTCTTCAAATTCATTATCAGTTAAATGGATAATATTGTTACCATCAACATCTACAATGCTTATTTCACTTTTTTTATCTTTGTATTCTGAGTTATAGACGATTCGACCATCTGGTGTAAAATCAGGAGCTCCACCTCTCAGTGGTATTATTTGCGTCTGTTCACTTCCATCTGAATTCATCATCCAGATTTCTGTTTGCGAAACTTTATTTGTATCTTTGTATTCACGTGCAAAAGCTATTTTTTCTCCATTAGGTGACCAAGCTGGTCCATAATCCCATTTGTTTTTTGCATGAGTTAATCTCTGTCTATTGGTACCATCACTATTTATTGTGTGAATAGACCAGGTTTTTCTATCATCATATTTTGCATAAAAAGAGATACGATCTCCATTTGGCGACCATGCTGAATAGCCGTTTCCACCGGCAAAATTTGTAATTTGTATTTCTGATTTTGCTTCATTATCAGTAAGGTATATTTCAGCATGGCCAGATTCATGTGAAGAATAAGCAATGTGATAAGATGGTGATTTAGCTTCACATCCGCTGTTCATAATCAACAGAGAAAGTAGCAGACATGTTGAAGAGTAAATATTTTTCATGATTTTTTCCTTATTTAAGATTAACAAATGCTGGAAGGATTCTTTCTTTTAATATTTGCATTGTAGCGTTTTCACGAATGTTAGAAGTAAATGTAACAACCAAATCAAGTTTTTCGATGGTTAAAATATATTGTTCTCCAGCACCCCAAGCAAAGTTAACCGTATAGTTGTTATTGCCGACTTTCATATCAGTTTTATACCAAAAGTAACCATATAAATAGTTATCGGGTATCCAATCTTCAGTAGGATTAGTTATTCCGTTAGTAGCTTGGTTAATATAGGCTTCTGAAATGAGTTGTTCATTCCTCCATTGGCCTTTATTCATAACGAGTTGGCCGAACTTAATCATATCTCGAGAAGTAAAACTTGAACCTTGCTCACTTTTAGGCAAACCATTGATTTCATTCATCCAATCGTAATTTTTAATTCCAATTTTGGTCAAGACTTCATTCTTAATAAAGTCTTTTGCAGATCCAGGAACGATACTATCAAGAACATGCATGGTTAATTTTGGGCCTATTGCATCATATTTAAATGTTTGTGATTTGGATAAAATGACCTCACTGTGTTGTAAAAACTCCTGAGTGTGATTAAAGCCTCTTATTTTACGGCTTTCTTCTCTAATGATTGCAAACCTCTCATCACTAATACGCACGCCTGACTGCATTGTCATTGCTTTATGAAGTGTGATATTTTCAACACCATTTACAAATTTATCTGAGTCAAGGTCTTTAAGGAAATTGACAATTGGTTTGTGTAGGTCATTCATTGTTAGATGCCCCAATTGAATCGCACGTCCAATAGCAAGTGTTAGATAAGCTTTTGTAACTGAGGCTTGCATATGAGGTAAGTCGACACGGCCTCTCCTATAATAAGATTCAAATATCAGTTTGTTTTGATGAGAAATCAGTATGCTATCAAACTTACCCTCATTATTATCAACGATTTCTTGAGCTAGATTCATAATCATTTTTTTATCACCGCCATCTATGCCTAATTCACCCACAACAAGGGAATCGTTACGATCAGCTGGACTTGAATCAATAAAGTCTTTTTCGAGATAAAACATATCCCAATATCCGTACTGGGTATCTATAGTTGATGCTTCTGGAGCAAGCTCAGTATTTAATTCGACACCTGCTAAAGTTATACTGTTTAATATACTTAAGAGCACTAGGACGATTAAGTTTGTGAAATTATATTTTTTATTCATAGTTGTTTATTCGATTATTATGTAATTGATTGTTGTATATATACAGTTGGAAATACTTATTCATGTTTAAAATAGATAGCAATAGGCTTAAACTTATATTGAAAACACCAATAACATCACTCATCCATTTATTTTTGTAAGTTTGATAACCACTTCACGCTGCGCACGCCAACCATAGGAAAAGAGTCGCTATGACCAGAAGATTCGATCACTAGGTGCTTTATTGATGATAATGCTTCATATTTTTTATTTTTAAGTTTGCCAATAAATTCCTCAACATGCACACTTAAATCCTCTTCCAATTCTCCATAAGTAATAAATAGATTAATCTCTAAATCTTTAGTATTTAATGCAGCATTTTCAAGAGAAAAAAGTAACGGAATATCTCTCCAAAGCGATGGACTACCTAAGATGTAATTTTTAAAAGAATCGGGTTGTGCCATTAAAGCGTAAGCACCAAATAAACCACCCGCGGAAAAGCCAAAATAGGTACGATTACTCGGATCTGCTCGGTAATTGCTTTCTATATACTTAATGACATCGTTGCGAATAAAAGTCAGATGTATACTGGCCTGGCCAAATTGATATTTCGCTTGACGTTCTGGGTTGCTTGATTTGCTTATTGAATAATCTCTGGCTCTACTGTCACGTAACCCTGAATCTTTATTGAGGTCTGTTTGATGGGAAATTCCAACCAAAATAACGTCTTCCATCAAGAATTCAGTACCTGATAATAGTTCGATGTGTGTATCTGCATCAGTAAAATAAATGACAGGATAGCTTTTATTTTTATTCTTTGTATATCCTTCAGGCAACTTAATATAAAGCTCATACTGTCTATCTGCTCCAGAGTCTTTAATAGGGACAATTTGTATTTTAGGTAATACTAAATCTCTTGTCTCGTTCGCCTGAACAGTTAGAAAAGGCAGTAAAAGCAAAAAAGCTAAAAGTAGATTATTTTTTATGTTCATAATTTCTCTCTTGGTAAAATGTTACCTTTTAATTAAGGTACATGTTTGTTTGATTTTAGAAAGCCAAGTTTAAATTGATTTAAAATAAAACACCTGAAGTTCTACTGATTTCTAGCTGACTTCTGGCTGACTATATAAGAAAATCTATATTTATCAATTGCTTAAACACATAAACCTATTGAGATCGTTTTTATAAAAATATAAAACACTTCGTTTAGGATCATAATAGAGTACCAATATTTGTCCTGTGGCATATGAACAAACAGTTTTGGCATTCGGTTTTTTTATTGATTTATCCAGAAATCAATTCACTATATAATCAATCTCACTGGGTTTATGCTAAGATATTTCTTCTCATTTAGATTCACTTTTGGTATATGACAAAACAGTATTGGATAGGTGGTTTTTTTATCGATTTATCCAGAAATCAAATCACTCAAAATAATCAATCTCAGACAATTGCCCCAAAAGCAATGGCGGTTCTAAACTATCTGGCAGAAAATCAAGGAAAGGTGGTTAGCCAAGACGCATTGCTGGATGAAATTTGGCCAGACACAATCGTATCACCCAACACTTTACAAAGGTGCATAGCCCAATTAAGAAAAGCACTGGGTGACGATGGTAAAGTTCAAGCTTATATCAAAACACACGCTAAACAAGGATACAGTCTGGAATGCGATGTTCGGAGGCTGGACACTATTGATACGAAAACACAAACTAACATAGACTTGTTATCAAAAGAAGATGCCCTCAACTCAAAAACAAAAGATGAAAAGCAAGCGTCTCATGTAAACCATTTTGAGATTGAGAGTCCCAAAAAACCAAAGTCGAGTTTTTCCACATTATTACTGATTTCTATCTTCTCAGGAATTGTTATTCTAGGAATTATTGGCGTTAAGTATTTTTCTTCCTCACAAGCTTCTAAATTGTCTTTTGGAGAGTTACGCGCTCTGACTGCAACTGACAAAAAAGAACTTGGAGGTATTTATTCTCCTGATGGTCAATATATAGTTTTTAATCGTTATTCAGAAGAGTTCTGCATGCAAAGTATTATTTGGGCAAAAAATACCGACAATCAGAAGGAAATTCAACTCACTAAAAATTGGGGGGCCTACAGTAGCCATAGTTTTTCAAAAGATGGAAAGAAACTGATACTTATTGAAACTGAAAATTGCAACAAACCCGTTACACAGAAGGATTGTTATAAATTGATAAGTTTTGATTTTGAAAAAGCACTTGAGACTCCTCAATCACCGAATGTAATAATGGAGTGTAAAAATTCAAGAATAACCAAACCTACATGGTTGAATAATAATAACGTCGCTTTATTGCAGGATTATTCTGATCGCAAAAAGTTAGTCAGTTATTCAATTGAGGATAACATAAGTAGGGTAATATACTCCCCCGATGAGGGTACCATAATTGACTATGACTATTCAGTAACAGACGATGTTATCGCATTGACAAGTATTCACAATGATGGCCAGCATTATATTGAGTTGCTAAGACCTGATGGACAGATTTTATCAAGTCATCAAATACAATATCCGCCAGAAATACCAAATTTTAAATTTATTTACCCAAACTTTATGCCAAATAGTGAACGGCTTATTTTTAGTACGGGTCGGCAACTATTTACTCTATCATATGAAGGCGAAATAACTAATATTAGTTTGCCACTTGATGAACCAATGGGGTCACCAATATTTCACCCTGATGGTAAACGAATGTTGATGACAAAAGGCCATTGGGATAGTGATATTGCGATGTTATCTCTCTCACAAATCTCGAACCCTCAATTAAACCAGATTCAATCGGACCAAACACCAACCAGGGAAATTAACAGTTACTCAGTAATAGAACGATCAACACTTGGGGATGAGAACGCCATTTATCAGCCAAATGGTGAGTTAATTGCTTTTGTATCAGGTCGATCAGGTGCTAATCAAATTTGGATCACTGATGGAAATGGCTCACAGCAACTCACGCATTTTCCAATAGATACTTATATTGATGGGCTTGATTGGGCTGCTGATGGACAAAGTATATTAGTTAATGCTAACTATATGCTCAGCCAGGTCTACCTGAACTCAGATCAAAAATCATTTTCATTCGATCACAGAGTTGATCAACTTTTCCAATGGAGTAGTGAAGACAATACGGCATTATTGTTAGCACGAATTAATGGGGTGGATACGTTTGGTGAGCTCAATCTGACTAACTCAGAGTTTAGAATCATAACTGAAAAGAAAATTAATTGGGGGCTCAAAAGTGAAAATGGTCAATTAATCTATACTGACCATATGGATCGCTTTTGGCAACCAGGTCCAATCGAAGAGCAACTCATTGAATCTTTAGACAGCCAAGGAAGTGACAAACGATTCATAACCAAAAATAATATTATTTATGGAATTAATGATGAGTTCCAATTTTGGTCTTATGATTTAAATGAGAAATTATTTGTGATACTAGGAGATGTTTCCAAGAAAATTGATTATCTAAATGACATTAATCAGGCTGATATTTTAATCACAGTTCGAATTTCTGCTAAAAAAGAGTTAGCCGAGCTTATTTTGGTAGATTAATTTAATAGTTTAATCTCTTATCTTTGTAGTTACTAAATACCAATAAACCGCACGTTACTTTATTTGGATTGATTTAATACATAGTGTTTTTGATCAGTAATGTCATATGTATTTGTGATAGAATTCGTCTTAATTTAAAAACTCAACACCATCTCTATGAAAAACTTTATATTATTGATTATATCGACTGTTATTTTTACACCAGCATTTGCCACAAATGAAATTGAGAAAAAAGAATCAGAATCACCAAAAGTTCAAAATACACAATTCGATAATACCAAAAAAGAAGAAAACACAGAGTTTTTTGGTAATTTAAGGAAATCTAACTCAAGCTCAAATAACAGCCTAAGCATCGGCAGTGGCAAGCAAGATAGCCACAATTCAGGTGCTGAAATATGTAATGTTGCCAATAAGTCAGATGATGGCAAAAACGGAGCTGGGTTGTGCGGAATGCCAACAGATAAGAGTCAGGAAGTGTTAAAAAACAAACCAAGTAATAAACCCAGTTAATAAGGGTGTTAATCACAAAATTTAATCACTCTTCTTTAGGTAGAAACCCCTAATCAGGGGTTTCTACCTGATCATTAACTACGTTGGCCGACCAGTACCTTCATCTACAGCAGGTTCTCCAGTTCCATCGGAACTTGACTCAGTCATATTAATAACTTCACACATTTGCCAAATATTTTGTTTTTCTATGTCTGAATTTAACCCAGTGCAGAGTTGCATGATTCCAGCTAGTAAACCAGGTTGTGCACCTGTTCCATCTCCGACACCAGGTTCTGCACCTGATCCATCACCGACTCCTGCATATATTGATTGACTAGAAATTAATAACATTATTATAATAAATTTCTTCATGATTTTTACCTCTTTAATTAATTAAAAATTCTCAAAATTGAGACTCAGTATTCAGGAGTTTTAGCTAATGTTAAATAAAATATTAGTTTGCACTCACTTGAATTTTTTAGAAAAACACAAGGAAACATCTAGATCTAAAATTGCCTAACTCACAATTTTTGATTTAACTTAATAACTGATTAATCCATGCATCTAGTTTCCTTATATTTCAAATTGTAGAACTTATCCTTAATTGATATTTTAATGATATGTTATGTTTTCTGTTATTAGAATAAGGACCAAAACTAAGACTTTCTGGACATGGTTTAAATGAGGTAGTACTTTTTTTTGATATGAATTTATAGGAAGCCAAAGAGATTGAAAAATTGAGAAGTTAAAGGGGACAGTATACATATAAATCCATCAATGAATTACAGGCTCCCTTGAAAATCTGAACTGCCCTCATTGCCAATGACTAAAATCGTTGAAGCAGATGAGATTGTGCAATTTGATTTATTTAATAACCTTTGAGCTTTGCTCAAAGGTTATTTTTTAAAGTACGCTCATCTTAAGAAAAAAACTGGTATTATTTTAATTTATTATAAAAGTGTGTGCTAATTGGGACCTATATAACGTAGCCTATACTTATCAGACCAATCATTACAATTTTTGATAGCACTTCTGCTTTTAGCTTCATTTTCACTTCCAGAAATACACAAACTAAATGAAGTTGTAACGTCTGTCAATGTTCCAATATATATACGTCCGTCATGTTCTGCTCTGGTTATTTCAAGTGCTCCTTTAATACTCTCATAATTTCCATTTATGTCTTGAAGATCATATTTTCCTACACACCCAGATGAGTTAATTGAAAGGTAGTTTTTAGTTACTATCTCACCATTTTTCCCCAAACGCTCTTCAATCCATTTTGTTCCTGCAACCACTGTTCTTAACTCATCATATTTGGGGTCATAATCCTTTATTACCTTTTGAGTCTTTGTATTCACTGAAACGTAATTTTCCCATTCTTCAAGACATGGAGGAATATCTTTTGCTATAGCTATAATTGACCATGCCAATAATAAAACAGCCGTTAATATTTTTTTCATTTTATACCCTCATGATGTTTTTTTAAAAGTCTACCATACAGTATTATTTAAATCATCTTTCTCACACAGAAATTAATAAGTCAAAGGTGTCAGTATCCTTTTTATAATAGTTGTCAGTTTTAAATAAAGTGTTCCCCTTTAATTTCTTCGGTTTATTACCATGTATTAATAGCATCGAAAAGTAATATTTCTTGCAATTTATATTTGCCCCTATAAGATTAATATTTTATATGAAAATTAATCTATAACTCATTACCTATGCTGTATAAAATTGAAAACATTATTATTGAATGCGATCAAGACCTGCTGATCATTAATAATGAAAAAGTTGAATGCACAGAAAAGGTATTAAAAGCATTCAATCTTTTTCTTAATTCTCAAAATCAGACTATCGATAAAAATCTACTGGTCAATGTTTTATGGGAAGGCGCAGTAGTTAGTGATGATTCTTTATTCAAAATAATTCAACACATAAGGAAAATCTTTAAATCACATCATTTTAATCATGATGTTTTGAAAAATGTTTATGGTAAAGGTTATAAGATTTCTCCTGAAATTCATATTGTTGATAATGATCTAGAACTAAGCTTATCTGATTCAAATTCTAGAGTAAAACCTAATAAATTGAAGCCATCATTATTTTTAAAAGCCAGTTTTATTCTTTTATTTGTATTTAGTGTGGTTGTTTTAATTAATTGGATGTATAACCGTCCTATCGATTTATTGTCATCCGAAGATTATTTGGCCCTTAAATCTCAATTGTTATCTGATTCAAACAAGGCCGAAGATGAATTGCTATCCTTAGAATCTAGGTCTTTAAGTGATTTTGATCAGCTCACACTGACAGCCTTAAAAGGTCAAAGATACTACCATCAAGGCAATTATAAACAAAGTCTTGATTCCCTCAATTTAGTTGTGAACTCTGGGCAAGAAGATCATTCATTGGTAATCGCTGATAGTTATTATGTGCTGGGTAAAATAAGTCTTTATCAATCTAACCCAGAAAAACTATTGGAATATGCATCTCAAGCCAGTTTAATATATCAATCATTGAATCATTTAGATGGGATTTTTCTAAGTAAAGATTTAAAAACGGAACATCTGATTTCCATTCACCAATATCAGGAAGCTGCTGATTTATCTCATGAATTATTAAATGAAGCCACTCTTGAAAATAACATTGTGGGGCAACTGCATGCTTTAACTAGCTTGTATCAAATTTACTCCTTATTAAATAAGGACGATGAATCTATTGAATTTATTAAAAAGGCTTTAAATTTAGCATTAGAACAAGGGAATGAAAAATTTATCTCGTATTCTTCCGGAACATTGTCCCTTCACAGCATGAATAGTGGATATTTTAAAGAATCAATGAAATGGGCCAACCTTACTTTAAAAAATGCACTGACACAAACAAGCACCAATAATTTTCAACAAGGGTTTAGTTATATCTACAATATTTTAAGCCCATTGGGACACAATATATTGGCTGAAAAATACCTACAAAAAGCCATTGATGTGCAAAATCACTTCAACAGCGATGGTCATTTACACACGGCTGAATTAAATCTGGGAATCCTTAAGGTAAAGCTTAAAAAACACAAACAAGCATTAGCTATTTTTAATCAATTGCTTAGTTTAAATCTAAGTCAATCCGATCGATACAATACAATTGCTTGGACGGCTGTCAATGAGTTTTACTTAAAAGATTATATAGCCTCATATACAACTGCTAAAAGTGTAATGAATAGTAATAATGTGAATAAAAAATCTCAGCTAGTTGCAGGTATTGCATTGATACTATCGTCTTTAGAATTAGAAAGAGAGTCAGAGGCGACTCAAGTTTTTGAGGCGATTAAAAATTTGACCAATCCTAATTGGCTGATAGAACATGAATTGTTTTTATCAACAGCTGTTAGAATTGCCAATGAAACTGATAAAGCCGTAATCCTTCAACAAAAGCTTGATTTTGATACTCACCTACAAAATATTACTAAAGAGACAATGCCAAATCTAGATCACCTTAATGAACTTGATAAATATTTAGAAAAGATTTTGAAATAATTCTCTCAGCTGATTAATCAAAAAGAAGTTTATCTGTTCTTTTAATTCTACCCTTGTTTACACTGGATTTTAGTTATATTTAACTAGAATCACTGGTGTAAAGTGGTTTTTATCTTAACTGTAAAATTTGTGAGCTGAATCAAGAATTTTATTCAATTCAGAATGTTTCAGATTTTTTTCAGGCTCTTTCAGAGTTCAAAATGTATAACAATGACTTTCTTAATAAATAGAGTTATGTATGCACAAATTTAAATTCTTTAGTCTGTTTTTATTAATGATGATCAACAATTTGGTCAATGCTTTTGTTACTGTAGGCGTTGGGCCTGAATGTACTTACAACAATTTGTTTGATGCTTATCAATCAAATGACCT
Source organism: uncultured Alcanivoracaceae bacterium (assembly GCA_913061105.1). GTDB lineage: Bacteria > Pseudomonadota > Gammaproteobacteria > Xanthomonadales > Marinicellaceae > NORP309. The sequence goes on from CAJXVJ010000038.1 coordinate 16,305, forward strand.
AGATATTAGGGTGACCAGTGAGCAGGTACATACCAATAATTTTGTCATAGAAAAGTTTAAATTTTTCAAAGGAGGATATGACAATTGTTTGACAGCCCAGGCTGATATAGTAGGCAGTCAAAAATCAAAGTGGAGCGGGTTGAATGCATTAAATAATACAGTGATTGAAATTAATGTTGACCTTGTTATTCTTGCAACTGTGATTATAGAAAATTTTGAAATTTATGATGGAAACAACACTTCAGCATCAGGTGCCGGTGGTATTAAAGTAAGTGGTAACTCGAATGTAATTATTCGAAATTCAACTATTTATAACAACAATGGTAATGAAGGTGGTGGACTTCACGTGTTCGGTGAAGAGGCTATATTAAGCCTAGAAAATACCGAAGTTTATGACAATGAAGCATCAGGTTATGGTGGGGGAATTTATTGTTCTAATGGTGCTCATTTAAATATTGATGCCAAATCTACTGTTAATAACAACGATGCCACATTTAATGGAGGTGGTTTGTTTGGGGGGAATGGTTGTGATATCACCAATTTCAGTGGAGAAGTTGTAGATGGTCGAGTTTACTTTGGAGTTGCGTACAATGAAGCCAATAAAGGAGGAGGTATATATATACAATCAGGTTCGGAAATAAATATCGAAGGAGGTGATGTAGCACCAGCACAGATATTTGCCAATAGTGCATTTGAAAACAATGAGCTGGGCGGAGGCGGGCTTTATGTGACCGGAGAAAATACTTCAGCAAATTTAATAAATACTCGAATATTTGGAAATGGATCTGATAATCATGGTGCAGCCATGGTGGTTACAGATCAGGCTTCATTAGTAATGAGTCAAGCAATAACAGGTTGCCAATACAGTGGCCTTGAACCTTGTTCACAAATCAAAGCTAATAATGTACAATTTATTAGTGCTGAGGGAGGCGCTGGTTATTTCAGTGATGGTGCCAGTGTCTCTATATCACAAACTGATATCAATAGAAACCGATCAATATTGGTCAGTGGTTTTGTGGTAAATGATTCAGCGAGTTTACGTTTAGAAGGCAACCTTATTAGAAACAACACATCCATTTCAAGTCAAGGTACTGCCGCAGCGTTGTTTTACATTGGTAATGTCATTGGCCAAACATCTCAAGTTGACTTTATTTATAATACCGTCGTCAATAATAAACCTGAGCATATTTTTACTGTTAATAACATAAACGGCAGCCAATCTCTTAATGTGTTTAACAGCATCATTTGGGATACCGGTCAAATATATAATTTTAACGGACCAACCTTGGCGCAAATTGATTGTTCAATTGTTCATGAGTCAACTTCGTTGAGTGGCAACATTGGAGCAATATTGACAAATGACCCATTATTTATCAACGCAGCCATGGAAGATTATAGGCCGTCACTTGCATCAGATGCGATTGATTTTTGCAATGACACTGCGTTTCCTGCAGGATTTAGTGACTTTAACAATGTATTAAGAGGCTTTGATATGCCGAGTGTCAACAATGCATTTGGTACATTTGATGCGGGTGCATACGAATACGTTCCAGCCATTATTTTTAGAAACGGTTTTGAATGATTGATAAATTATTTAAACCCCTATATATGCTATAATCTAATTCGGAATAGGGTATAGTGTATATAGGCTGTCTCTTATACACATCTCCGAGCCCACGAGACAGGCAGAAATC
>CAJXVJ010000039.1 GCA_913061105.1 uncultured Alcanivoracaceae bacterium
CTACACAGAGTAGATCGTCGGCAGCGTCAGATGTGTATAAGAGACAGGTGTATTATCCTATGATAAAGAAACAGGCTGGCGAATTTCACAATATCATTTAACTATTCCTATACCTAATGAATTGGCTAGTGAGGTAACAGATAAAATAAAAAACCATGAGAGTAACAATAAATGACCCCAAAAGAGTTGATAACACAATGGGTAAAAGCCTTTAATACTGGAAATGCTGATGCATTGTCGGAATTTTATGCAGAAGATGCAATAAACCACCAAGTTGCAAATGAACCACTTAAAGGTAAACAAGCCATCAAAGAAATGTTCAAAGAGGAATTTGAAAAAGCTGAAATGGTCTGCATCACAGAAAACTTATTTGTTGATGGAGACTGGGTCATTCTTGAATGGAAAGACCCATTAGGACTTAGGGGGTGTGGTTTTTTTCAAGTTAAATCTGAAAAAATACAGTACCAAAGAGGATATTGGGACAAACTATCGTTTTTAAGAATGCACAATTTGCCTATACCTCAACAATAAAGTATCCATAATATTCTAAATAGTTTAAGGAAGAAATGAATAGTATAAACAATTTATTTGGTAGTCAATCAAAGAATGTCAGAATAGTTACTATTATAGCCATGGCTTTGCTATTAATTACTTATCATTCGGCTAAATTGTTTGGTCTTTATATTACCCATTCAGGAAACGACTATGCATTTCTGGTTCATATCCAATCCGTAACAAGGTTGGCCATAATTATGAGTTTATCATCTTTGATTATGGGTAAACAAAAAGCCATTATAGCAATGTGGTTGACTATAATGGCATTAATCGTTACTCAGTTTATTGACTATTTTTCTTTATTAAATCCGTCATTTTCGGTTTTTTCCTATTTAAAAGGGTTTATTATACCTACAGTCATTACATTAATATATCCAAATAATAAAGATGATAAGCCATAAGATTGGGGTTACATACACCAAAATTGTATAATTATTCCTTGAATGTTTGATAGTGAATCATGCATCAGGCATGGTTGATTTATTCGTACATCAATGTTTTTACACAAATCAGTTCATGTGATAGAATCTAGCATCAAAAAATAATTAGAATGATAAAAATTGAGGAGAAACACCATGTCCGTTTATGCCATTGTCGATATTAAAGTCACAGATGATTCCTGGTTACCAAGTTATGCTGAAAATGTTCACAAAATAGTTGAAAGGCATGGTGGAAAGTACCTTTCCAGAAGCAAAAATATAGTCACTGTAGAAGGAGATGCTCTGGATACAACTATTGTGGCTCTTATTCAGTTTCCATCTATGGAAGCCTTACAAACATTTGCATCTGATCCAGAATATGCTCCATACATGCAAGCAAGACAAGCTGGAAGTGTGACACGGTTGCACATTATTGATGATGTAGATGCAGCCGGAACCATTCCTTATTTAGCAAAAGGATAAATAACCAAATAAAAACAAAAGAGAGGAGAAATATTAATGAGTAAAGATGCAATCGATGTGCCAGTAGTAGGCCCAGAAAGAAACATTGCTGAATTAACCATAAAAGCATTAATTTTAGGAGCGCTGCTGTCTATGGTTTTAGCCGCTGCCAATGCTTATATTGGATTGTTGGTGGGTTTAACTGTTTCAGCTTCCATTCCAGCAGCCGCTGTTTCTATGGGTTTGTTGCGAATGTTTAGGCGTTCAACCATACTTGAAAATAATATGGTACAAACCGCTGCATCAGCGGGTGAATCTTTGGTGGCCGGTTTAATTTTTACCATTCCAGCATTGGTTATGATGAAAGCATGGGGTGGTTATGAATATGGTCCCATGGTTGCTATCGGTGTTGTCGGTGGTATTTTGGGCGTCGCATTTACCATTCCATTACGCAGAGCGTTAATAGTTGAGGCCAAATTAAAATTTCCTGAAGGTGTTGCAACAGCCGAAGTACTTAAAACAGGGGGCATAGAAAACGATAAAAGTCAGCAGATTAAAAACCATGTTGCTGCTGCTGGATTTGCAACCTTGGTTAAAGGTGCTTTGATTGGTGCAGTTGTGAAATTATTAGAATCAGGATTGGGTGTTATTTCATCTGGTGTTGCTGCCACTAAATCCTTTTTTGGTGGGAAATACTTATTTATGGGAGACATTACATTAAGCCCTGCTTTATTGGGTGTGGGCTATATAGTCGGAATTAATATTGCCTTTTTGGTTTTTCTTGGAGGTGTTATTGGTACAGTAATTGGTGTGCCATTAAATTGGGCGTTTAATTCAGAAGCCATCATGTTGGCCACAGGCATTGATGCCGCCAAACCTATGGCAGATTTAAGCACAACTGAATGGGGACAAATTGCTGGCCAATCGTGGCAAAATTGCCGCCGTATCGGTGTTGGTGCAATGATGGTTGGTGGCTTATGGTCTTTAATTAGTCTAGCAAAACCTCTTTGGAATGGTGTAAAAGCCAGTATTAGTGCCTATAAAGCCAGTAAAGGCGATTCTAGCCAAATGGCAAGAACAGAATTTGATACTCCCATTCATTTTGTTGGAATGATAGTGCTGGTTGCTATTATTCCTGTTTTCTTTATCTTCAAAAACGCCTTAGGTGCTTATGAAGATGCCAATTTTATTGCTTCAGTTATGACAGTACTTATGTTGGTTTTTGGATTTATATTTTCATCTGTAGCCGGTTATATGGCAGGTTTGGTAGGTTCATCAAATAATCCTATCTCAGGAGTTACCATTGCAACGGTGATTGTCTCAGCATTGATTTTATTACAATTGATGGGCAATGATGGATTGGCTGCAACTTTAGGTCCCATTGCTGTTATATTTTTGGCCGGCCTTATTTGTTCAGCAGCAGCGATTGCTGGTGATAATATGCAAGATTTAAAATGTGGTCATGTGGTAGGCGCTACACCATGGAGACAGCAAATATTCCAAGTCGTAGGTGTTGTTTCTGCGGCTTTAGTGATTCCATTCATACTCAATATATTAGATCAAGGTTACGGTATCGGACGTGTTTCTCCCTTAAATCCTGAAGCAACCATGTTGGCTGCTCCACAAGCCGGTTTAATGCAAGCATTGGCCAGTGGCATATTTGGCGCAGGAATAGAATGGAATTTCATTTATATGGGTTTTGCATTGGCGGTTGTCTTGATTATTTTAGATAAAATTCAAGAAAAACGAGGCTCAGATTTCCGTTTTCCAGTATTGGCTGTTGCTGTTGGTGTCTACTTACCTTTGGGTTTATCAGTGCCAATCTTTATTGGCGGAATCATAGCACATGTGTTGAAGAAAAAATCAGCCAAGTTAGATGAAAAAAGCAAGCAAACCAAAGAATCCAGTGGCTTATTATTGGCTTCGGGTTTGATTACAGGTGAAGCACTCATGGGTGTTCTTGTTGCTGTTGCTGCTGTCAGTTTACAAGGCATGGTACCTTACTTTAGTGGAATTAGTGTAGCAGGTTGGTGTGGTTTTGCCGTTTTTGTCGCTGTGACCTATTATATGTACAATAAAATTCAACGCAGTTAATTTGTGTAATGGTTATTTCTATGACCTTTTAGTAGGTTTTAAAATTATAATGTAAGACGTATCTGACTAATCCTCAATGATGCAAAAAGTTATTTGATTCATTGGGGTTTTAGGAGAATAGTTTCCAAAAATATTCTAAATGAGTTATGCGATTATTATCAAAAGATACTCAACTGAGAAAATTTATGCGCTACTTGATTACAGCTATGTTAGTTATTGTTGCTATTATTCACTTATTGCCATTGTCAGGTGTTGTCAGTAGTGAGCGTCTTATGCTGCTTTATGGTATATCTTTTAATGAGCCCAATTTGGAAATTGTCATGAGGCACCGTGCAGTTTTATTTGGCTTGTTAGGTGTTTTCTTAATTTATGCTGCGTTTCGACCAGCCATACAATATTTGGCTTTTATTGCTGGGTTCATCAGTGTCGTTTCATTCTTATTATTAGCTGAATCTGTTGGTAACTTCAATGAACAAATAGCCCGTGTATTTATTGCAGACATGGTTGCACTGATCTGTTTATTGATTGGTTTTGCTGCATACTTGTATACAAAACGGAAAATTTAAACAGCAATTTTCACAATGGTATAAAATATTTCTTTTGTTCACTGTGTGTTTCTAGACTTCTTTTTTTTGCAATGCTAAAATATTCAACCCGTTAATAATGTCAGATTCAATCATGTTAATCAAAATGACATAATTGAATGTTATGCTTTGCGGGAGTTGTGTTTATAATTTTAGCACGACTAACTGTTGAGAAGGCTTTAAAGCCTACGACCACATCAACATATCCATTACTAATAAAATATTCGATTCTTGTATTGAATCGAGTCGGGGATCAATAATGTCAAAAAATTTGAACTACTCTTCACATAAAGCACAAGCTGTCATTAAAAATAGAATCATGTGCTTTTTATTTATATTTTGTATTGCACTGGTTTTTACTGGTACAGCTTTTTCACAAGCCGTTTTTATCAATGAAGTTCATTATGATAATACTGGTGGTGATACAGGTGAATTTATAGAAGTAGCGGGCCCGCCAAGTACAGACATGACTGGATGGTCATTAGAATTGTATAATGGGAGTAATGGAACTTTATACAATACAATTGCATTATCTGGAACACTACCAACATCTTGTGCTGGACTTGGTGTCGTTAGTACTGCAATCTCAGGTATACAAAATGGGTCACCAGATGGAATTGCGTTAATTGATGATATGGGCGTTGTCACCCAGTTTTTGAGTTACGAAGGCAGTCTAACTGCCACGAATGGCACTGCCAATGGCATGACCAGTTCTGATATCGGTGTTTCTGAACCTGGTTCTACACCTGTAGGACAGTCTTTACAATTGTCTGGCACTGGTTCTGATTATACAGATTTTACTTGGAATGCTCCAGCTGTTGAAACCCCGGGAAGTTGTAACACTGGGCAATTGGGAGTGCCCACTTCGATTCCATTTATCAATGAGGTTCATTATGATAACACAGGAGGTGATGTCGGTGAATTTATTGAAATTGGAGGTTCTCCAGGAACTGATTTAACAGGTTGGTCTATCGTGCTATATAACGGTAGCAATGGAACATCCTACAGCCCAACAGCATTATCAGGCACATTACCCACATCTTGTCCTGGTTTGGGTGTCCAAGATACTGCAATATCAGGAATCCAGAATGGATCTCCTGATGGCGTGGCACTTGTTGATGATACGAATACAGTTATACAATTTCTCAGTTATGAAGGCAGTTTTACCGCTACAAATGGCCCTGCTAATGGCATGACAAGTACAGATATTGGTGTATCAGAGCCTGGTGGAACGCCAGTAGGTCAATCCTTGCAGTTGATTGGTACAGGGATTGATTATGCTGATTTTACTTGGACAGGACCGATTGTTGCTACACCAGGTGCCTGTAATACAGGACAATTTGGACCTGGTGGACCTCCGCCACCACAACTCGTTATTAACGAATTCCATGCTGATCCAGATGCAGTTAATGGAGATGCAAATGGAGATGGTTCAGTTGATGCAACTCAAGATGAATTCGTAGAAATCATTAACACCTCAGGCGGAGACTTAGATGTATCTGGCTGGACAATAGCAGATGGTTTTGGCTTAAGACACACCTTTCCTATAGGTACTATTTTAGCCGATCAATGTGGAGTTGTGGTATTTGGTGGTGGTACACCAACAGGTACCTTTGGTAATGTAATTACTCAAGTTGCTTCTTCTGGTGCAATTGGTTTAAACAATGGTGGTGATGATATTATCATTAATGATGGCTTGAGCGATATAGTCACAGTTACATATGGAGCAGAAGGCGGAAACAATCAATCACTGACATTGGATCCTGATCTAACAGGAATGGCCTATGTTGAACATTCAACAGCAACTGGATCTGGTGGCAGTTTATATTCTCCTGGAACTCAGATTGACGGATCAAATTTTGCAGGATGTATGACAGGACCTATCACAGGTCTTGTAATTAATGAATTTCAAGCTGACCCTGATGGTTCAATTGATGGTGATGCCAATGGAGATGGTACCCGCAATGGATCTGAAGATGAGTTTTTTGAAATGGTCAATAATACCGGTGCAGATCTAGATGTGTCAGGCTGGACCATGTCTGATGCTGTTAATGTTAGGCATATATTCCCAGCTGGATCAGTCATACCAGATCAATGTAGTTTAGTTGTATTTGGTGGTGGAACTCCTACAGGAAACTTTGGATATTCATTGGTTCAACTTGCCAGTTCTGGTTCGGTTGGACTCAATAATGGTGGTGATACCATTACAATTAACGATGGAATGGTGGATCAAGTAGTCGTAGTCTATGGTAGTGAAGGCGGTAATAATCAATCATTGACATTAGACCCTGATATATCTGGGATGACTTATGTTGAACATTCATCAGCAACAGGTTCTGGTGGCAGTTTGTACTCACCAGGTACCCGAATTGACGGCACACCTTTTTCAGGGTGCCCGGTTCCTGATCCATTAACAATCAATGAATTACAAGCAGACCCTGATGCAGTCAACGGTGATGCCAATGGCGATGGAAATTCAGATACATCTCAAGATGAATTTGTCGAGTTAGTTAATACCACAGGAGCAACTTTGGATGTTTCTGGTTGGACTATTTCAGATGCTGCGCAAGTTCGTCACACATTCCCAGCAGGCACAATGGTAGCTGACCAATGCACCTTAGTTGTGTTTGGTGGTGGAACACCAACAGGAGATTTTGAGAACAGCATTGTTCAAGTGGCAAGCACAGGTGCATTAGGGCTTAATAATGGTGGAGATACAATAACAGTAAACGATGGCATGACTGATATCACTACATTGGTTTACGGCGTAGAAGGAGGTAATAACCAATCCATCACACGTGATCCAGATATTACAGGAGGAACACCTCTGGTTCAACATTCTACCGCAACTGGTTCGGCAGGCGCATTGTTTTCACCAGGCACGCTAATTGATGGCAGCAGTTTCATTGGTTGTATACCACCACCAGTGGCATTTATCCATGAAATTCAGGGCAGTGGAGCAGCTTCTCCATTTGCAGGGATGACAGTAACAACCAATAATAATATTGTAACTGCAGTAGGTCCTGAAGGGTTCACGATTCAATCACAAGATGCTGATGCGGATGCTGATCCCCAAACATCGGAAGGTATTTATGTTTTCACTGGTTCGGCTCCAACTGTAACAGTGGGTGATATGGTAGATTTAACGGGTGATGTGGTTGAGTTCTTCGATTTTACTGAATTTACCAACAACCCAGTTATTACAGTTACTAGTAGCGGCAATCCATTGCCAACGGCTGTTGTTTTTGATGCAAATACACCATCACCTATCGGAGGTGCACCAAGTTGTGGTGCAGGCCAATTAGAATGTTTTGAAAGTATGTTGGTGCAAATGAGTGGAACTACCACGAGCCCAAGTCAAAGTTTTGGCTCAGATCCAATTGCAGAACCAGAAGTGGTTGTTGGTAATCAGCGTGCTTTACGTGAAACGGGTATCGAGTTCCCAGGAATACCTGGTCTTCCATTATGGGATGGTAACCCAGAAATATTTGAACTTGATCCAGATCGATTGGGACAACCGAATCGAAGCTTCAATACGGGTGTACAGTTTGATGCGACAGGTGTTATCGGATTTGATTTTGGTGATTATGAATTGTGGCCTACTAGTTACAACGTGACCCAAGAAGTAGCACTACCAATTCCTGTTCGCGCACCAGTTAATGGTGAAATGACCATTGGTTCTTTGAATATGTACAGGTTCTTCGATGATATTGATGATCCAGCTGATGGCGCTCGCGATGATATCGTTATTCCTACAGCAGAATACGGCATACGTCGTGCAAAATTCGTCAACTACATTAGAGATGTACTGGGTAATCCAGATATTCTTGCCGTTGAAGAAGTAGAAAGTATTGTTGTCTTAAATGATTTGGCAGCCGATATTCTTGCTGATTCTGGTGTGGTTTATACTGCTCAGCTCATTGAAGGCAATGACATTGGAACAATAGATGTTGGTTTCCTATTGCGTGATACAGTCAGTGTCAATGCTGTGACACAATTAGGTGCAGCAGAAATTAATACATTTGATGGCTCAATATTACACGATCGTCCACCTCTGTTGTTAGAAGCCAGTTACAACGGTAATGGTATGCCTTTCGATGTGGGTGTGTTTGTTATTCATTCTAGATCCTTAAGCGGCATTGATGACAGTGTAGATGGACCTCGCGTTCGCAGTAAACGTCTGCAACAAGCCCAATCGATTGCGACCATGGCTCAATCTTTCCAAACTAACAATGCCAATGTTCCTATGATCTTGGTGGGTGATTTCAATGCATTTGAATTCACTGATGGTTATGTTGATTTTATTGGTCAAATCCGAGGACTGGCTGTTCCTGCAGATAATTTATTGTCTGATACTAATATAACCAATCCACCTTTAAGTAACCAAGTGTTAAGTTTGCCAGCTGGTGATCGTCACTCATTTAATTTCCGTGGTAGCTCTCAGGTGTTAGATCATGCATTGACATCAATTGTTGCAGATGTTTGGGTTCGTGGATTTGCTTATGGTGTTGGTAATAAAGATGGAGCAGAAATTGAAATTGATAATCCTAATTCTGCCATTGCATCATCGGACCATGATGGTTTCGTTCTCTTTATGATGACAGATTTTGATGCGGATTCTATTCCTGATGATTTAGACAATTGTCCTGTTAATGCGAATTTAGATCAATCCGATGTTGATATGGATGGAATTGGTGATGTGTGTGATCCTTGTGATGCGACTGCTGATTCGGTCTTTAGTGTGACTGGTCAAACTATTAATCAAATTTCTGGTACCGTAGAACAATGTGCTGGTGTTAATTCTGTTGTATTAGATGTTGATGCAGTCAATATAAGTTTAGGAACAACTGGCAATGCAGGTGACCCAACGTGGAACTTTGTTATTGACCTTACTGATCCAACATTAGATGGTTCAACATCATTGGTAGCTACTGGAACAATTAACCCAACCACCAGTATGTTATTTTCATTAGTTGGTGATTTTGATTCAGATCTTATACCTGATGATCTAGACAATTGCCCATTAGTTGCTAATGCAGATCAAGCAGATTTCGATATGGATGGCATTGGTGATGCATGTGATACTTGTGATGCCACTTTAGATTCGGTATTTAGTGTTACGGGTCAAACCATTAATCAAATCTCTGGAACAGTTCAACAATGTGCTGGAATTAATTCTGTTGTATTGGATGTTGATGCCGTTAATGTGAGTTTAGGAACAACAGGAAATGCTGGTGATTCAACTTGGACTTTCGTGATTGATTTAATCGATCCTACTTTGGATGGTTCAACTTCATTGGTTTCTACAGGAACAATCAATCCAACTACCAGTATGCTATTTTCATTGGTGGGTGATTTTGATTCTGATTTGATTCCTGATAATCTTGATAATTGTCCATTAAACGCCAATCCTGATCAATCTGATATTGATATGGATGGAATCGGTGATGTGTGTGATACTTGTGATTCAACAACAGCAGCGATATTCACCATAACAGATCAAAACCCTACTCAGATAATCGGTACTGTCGAACAATGCGCTGGAATTAACTCAGTTGTATTGGCAGCGGGTTCTACCAATATGTTCTTGACAACAACTGGGGCGCCTGGTGATTCTGTATGGAATTTTGTTCTTGAATTATCTGAACCTTTATTAGACGGTTCTGCTGCTTTGATTGCTCAAGGTGTGACAGATTCAACTACGAGTTCTGTTTATTCATTAGTTGGAGTGCCACCGGTAGTCATCCCATCACTTAATTTTGTTGGGATTCTAATTATGATGTTGTTACTCTTATTACTGAGTGGTTCTCAATTCGCCAGATTTAAGCGGACTTAAGTAAACTTAGTTAATCTTAACAAGAAAACCCAATCTGATGATTGGGTTTTTTTTTGATAGACGTTTTATGAATTATGCATAAGTTTTGGATAATCATAATCTATTAGATGACAAGCGATCGAATGAAGATTATTGATTTCATTCCAATGATTAATATCTAATGCGATTGTGACTAATCCTGCAGTGGGGATGTTTTCAAATTTAATGGACTTTAATAATTGATTGGCCAACATTGTTAGACCTGGATTATGCGCAACTAACATTAATATATTGATTGAATCATCACAATGTGAAATCACCTCACACATATCTTCTGGATATGCATGGAATAAATTCCTATTGGTTTCAATGTGATTCTCATCATAATTAATTTCATTGGCAACAATATAAGCTGTTTTTAATGCCCTTTTTGCTGTGCTTGATATAATGTGTTCGGGCAGGTAGTTTTTTATTGAAAGTCTTTGGCCCATAATCGGAGCAGTGCGCTTACCACGTTTATTCAAAGGACGATCATGGTCAGCTAAGTTTAAATCTTTCCAACTGGATTTGGCATGACGCAATATTAATAAGTATTTCATAACCAGTTAATCTTAAACCAATTTGATATTTGTGTTAATTGTATCTATTCAATTAGTCCAAAAACACTTACTAAGCTTAATAACCTATTTAGTAGCAATTATCAGATTCAACAACAAAATACCTGTCATTATCAAGATAGGTTTTACCTGAATTAATGGAAAGTTGTGCGCTGTATTCATCACCAGTATTAAACATTAAGTTTAAATACACCTGTTCACCTAGCGCATTTATTTTGTACGTGCCTTGACCTTCATTGTTATTATTCCCATATCCATTGCCGCTATTTGAATCAAAACTGCTGTGGTTGTTTTCATAGTAATGAAACATACCATTGGTGCACAAGTCCAAAATTTTAACTGATGAAAATCCAGATGAGCCAGAAAAGCTTGAGCTGTCTTGGGTGTCCATGTATTTTAGTTTCCTACCAACAAGTTTTTGTTTCCATTGAATGGTGTTTACAGAATCTTGTGATTGATAAAACTTGACAGAGTTTGCTAATTCGTTAGCTGCAGCAACATGTTGATTGTTGAATTTATTCTGTTCAGTCAATATGATAATATTCATGCCTTTACCAAGGCCGTTAATCAACCCAATCACAAAAACTTTAACTTCAGTACCATTGAATAATCCTTGATAATATCCTTCAACTCGTTTTTGCGATACCAGTATAAACTCAGATGCTGGTTTAAATATAATACCATCATCTGTAAAACCTTCCATGGCCAAAGTTTTAAGCTCTGTTGCATTTTGAATGGGGTTCTCTGTCAACATTATCATGCCTGGAATAGTACTGTGACCCAATATAATTTTGTCATCATACAATTGACCATTCCAACCCTGTGGTAAATCAAAACTCAGCCCTAATTCCTGAAACTCATTGTGTTTTTGAAGTTGCTGGGCATGGGTTGAATCTATGTTAAAAAGCAATACTATTATAACTGTAAATATTTTATGCATAATTTTTATCCTAAAATTGAGGCAAGACTAATTAAATAGTTACCTCAATTTATCAAAGTTTCATCTATTAATAGAACATTAATTGTAATTCGCCATTTTGAGCAGAACCTTGTGATTGGTTAATGTTACAAAACAATTCATTGGTACCAGTGGTTGAAAATGCACAACTAACATTTTGTGAACCAGCTGCTAACCCACCAGTTGGTGCAACGCTGACAGTGAAAAAGAGGTTTGAAATATCAAACGGAATGGTTATTTTACATGATCCTGTTGAAAAACCAGTGGTGGCAAAGTCACTACCATTCACATTATTAAAGAAACGTGATGAACCTCCGCTAGCGCCTGCACCACCACATTGTATAAATGTGCCTGCTTTTACAAAGCCATGAGAAGTTAAGTTTTGATTAACATAACCGTCTACATATAAGCCTTTCTCCGGAGGTGTTGATGATGATCCAATATTAACTCCACCTGTTGAATGGATGGAAAAAACTTGTCCAATGCCATCAACACTGGCGTAAAATGGATTTTCCACATTGGCGGCACGTACAACAAATTTATAGTTTCCCGGAGCAATTGAACCAACCGAAACACTGCCATCAGTGTATCTTATCCCACCTGGGTCATCTGTCCATTGTGATGCTCCGTTTTCAACAAACTCAGCTTGAACAGCATAGGGTGTGGCGTTGATTCTTTGTCGCGGAGAAAGTGATGTAAAGCTGCCTGTAGAATCCCCATCTCTTACCTGGACTTTAAGATAATTGTCTTCACCATTGTATACAGCATCACCAAAATCCAGTTCAATGTTAAACAAACCATTGATAACTTCTACGTCTTCCAAGGTAATACTCGCTGCAACGGTTGTGCCTCCTGTTAGGGTTGACCAGAGTTCCATCTTTAAATCATAGATTCCGTTTGCTGGTGCATCATTTGACAATAACTCCCCTTGATAACTAAATCTTGAACCAACTGAACCTGCCATAGTCATGAAACTTACCATTATTAATAACAATCCTGTATTGTGTATTTTATTCATTTTACTATTCCTCATTTTATTCAAAACTATTTTTAAAAATTAGATCTGAAGTATTATTCAGACCGTGCCAATATCCACTTTGAATGGAAAAAAACCCTCCTTCAGATTTACCAGAAACTGTTTGTCCAACAGTGCCACTTACCTTTAAATTATCATGACTACTTATGCCACCACCACTTCCAATAACATAACGTTTAATTGTAAAAACATCACCAGCAATGACTGGTGATAATGTGCACAATAAAACTAAAAATAGACTGAATGATTTTTTATCTATTCGACTGTTTGTACTATTCATTGTTTGTCCTCCTTAATTAATTACATTTAAATATGAGACAACTAATCCTCGTGACCCATTCTATTTTTTAGGATTTGACATTACCGGACAATTGCTAGACAATTACTGGACAATTGCTGGACTATAAATAGAAAATTACTAGACAAATAGATGAAAAAACACACTATACAAGGACTTGAAAACAATAATGGAAAAAGATAAAAATATTATTTATCTCATATTAGACTTTGAGATAAACCCTGCACAACGGTCAATATTGAAAAATTCTATCAATCATAAGCTCAGTAAAAAGAGCTTTGATATGCTATTAGTGTTGCTAGAAAAACAAGGAGAGTTGGTTACAAAAGACGAGTTGATATCAGAAGTTTGGCCAAATCAAATCATTACAGACGATGCACTGTATAAACAAATTACACGATTAAGGGCTTTTTTCAGTTCTGCTGGTGTCACCGATACTGTTATTGAGACGATTAGAGGTGTGGGTGTGAAGCTTATTCCTGAAATAGAAATTAAGACCTCAGAATCAGCAGATAATAATAAACCCATCAAGCAAAAACTGAATTTATCAAAATTGTGGTTAACTGTTGTTATTGTTGTCAGCATAACCCTATTTGGAGTTTATTTGTTTCAAAAGGTTAATAAGCAAGAAAGCGTGCATGAAAAAATCACACAAGAAACCCAGGAAATCAAAAAAATCAATGTTGTAATAATGCCAGAACAGAAAACACAAGATTGGTTAAATATAGGCGGACTTGATTATTTGTCAGAATTATTACAGCAGCAAGAAAATATACAAGCAATCAAGCCGCAAATTGAATGGTTTGATGAGGACAATATGGCAGGTATGTCACTCAGGCTGTCACAAGCTGAAGACATAGATTATACTTTGATAGTAAAAAGCATCTATCAAGATGATAAATTTAGTGGGCATGTGACATTGAGGAACAAAGACAATATCTTGGCAAGAGACATTATAGAAGCCACAACGATATTAATGTTATTCGATAAAATGAATGCTTGGGCCAATCAACAATTGCGCATTTCTTCAAATCTACCAACTAATGATAATATAACACACACATCGGAAATCAGTAATTATGCCTTAGAAAGCTATCTCAGGGGAGTTTCATCTGCAAAGAGTAGAAACTTTGAAGAAGCAGCGCAATACCTACAAACGGCAGTGAATCAAAACCAATCTTATTTCTCGGCATGGCTATTATTGGCAGAAGTACAATCAGAATTGGGACAGTACCAAAAAGCCTTGGCAATGACTGAAACAATTGAAAGCCTAAAAGATTTCGACCAATCCTTAAGGGGTGACTTGTATAACACCAAAGCCCGCATTCTTTTGTACCTGAATAATCTTGATGAAGCAGAATTGTATTTAAAACAAGCCATGACATTGGCTATAAATAACAATGACATGAGAGCGATGATTGTATCTCTGTCTAGTCAAGCGTTAATTCATGATCGTAAAGGAGAGTTAAATGAAGAAACACTAAAAATCATTGAAAAACAATTAGAACTCTCTAAAACACACAATCCATCACCGAATCTCATTGCTCAATTAAATCATAATTTGGCCATAGTCACGCATTATTTACATGATGATACATCGGCTATAAGTTATATAAATAAAGCCATTGAACAATACCAACACTTAAATAGCGAAACAGGTTTATTGTCTAGTTACCGTGTACTGAATGATATTTATTATAATTCAGCAAAAACAGGTGAAGCATTATTGGTTTTGGAAAAAGCCGAAGTATTAATTAAAGACATAGACGCACCCATTACAGTTGTCAATTTCTATACCAGTAAAGCCAGAAGTTTGATGCAACAAGGCTACCGTAAAAAAGCCATGGAAAGCATCGATATTTTAAATCAGTTAAGTGTTAAATATGCCAACAACCAACCCAAAATTAATGCATTAACACTTCAGGCAGAATTGCGTCTTATATACCATGAAAGTGATGCTGCTATTGAGACTGTCAATCAATTGTTAGCAATTATCAACCCAAACCCAGAAGATTACCCGTCCGATGCTGCTTATATTTTTTCAATGGACATGTATTTGAGTGCACGGTTTGAGTCAGTGGAATTGACCCAACAGAAAGTTAAAATGTATGTGAATAAGTACCCCCAATTAAAAACTGAATTGGCAACAGAGTTAAGGATAATTGAAGCGTTAAGCCTTTCTAAACAAGGTTATTCTTCTAAGTCCTCTGAAATTCTATATGACATCATGAATGTCTACTTATCTCAAAATGACATTCTTGATGCTATCTATATCGGCTATGAGATTTTAGGGGTTCAACGGCAAACAGACATGCAAGGTTATTTAAAAACACTGAATCAAGTACAAGAACTCACCACTTTCGACTACCCCATTTTAAAATACAGAGCACAATACCATGCCTACCAGGATGATTTTATTAATGCCACAATTTTAATGCAGGAATTGAAACCCAAAGCCAGAGAGTTTTGGAGTATCGATGATCAATTGTTATTAGAAAAATACCAACAACATTCTCAACAATAAATAAACAACACAGGAAAAAACTATGCTGCCTGATTTTAGATTGGAGACTTACTTTTCAAAATGGGAGTTCAAAGCCAAATACCACATGACAGCTTCAGATGCTGAGACCATTACCTTGCATGAGTTATTAAAAATGGCAACACCAGCTGAGCAAGAACAGTTCATGCTCATGCCATTGGGTTATACTGAAACATTTGGGGCACCAGATTTGCGCCAAACCATTGCTGCTATACATACGAATAAAACTGCTGAGGAAGTGCTGTGTTTCGCGGGAGCCAGTGAAGGCATATTTGCTGCAAACAATGTTATTCTCGATAAAGATTCGCATTCCATAGTCGTGACCCCAAATTACCAATCGCACGAAACATTGCCTTTGGCTATTTGTGAAGCCACAGGTATTCCATTAGATCCTGATGATAATTGGTCATTGGATATTGATCGAGTTGCAGCTGCGATAAAACCCAATACCAAATTGATAACGATTAATTTCCCACATAATCCAACTGGAGCAATTTTATCGCTTGACCGTTATCATGCTTTAATAGAATTGTGTCGAAAACACGGAATCTACATTCTACATGATGAAATTTTTAATGGTCTTGGTCCATCTACAGCACAACATTTGCCCTATGTGGCCGATTTGTATGAACGCGGGTTATCATTGAACGTTATGTCAAAAGCCTATGGTTTGCCAGGTTTGCGCATTGGATGGATTGTCTGCCAAGATAAAGAACTGCTGTCAAAAATGGAACGCTTTAAGCATTATTTGTCTATTTGTAATTCTGGCCCGAGTGAACGATTGGCAAATATTGCCCTGACTTACCGCAGCAAATTACTGGCAAGAAATTGCAGCATTGTTGATGAAAATCTACCAAAATGGGATGCCTTTTTTAACCGCCATCAAGATCTATTTGAGTGGCAACGCCCAGATGGCGCTTGTACAGCCTACCCACGTTACAAAGGAGCCGATGGCGTCGAAGCCTTTTGCCGTGATTTGGTCGAAAAAAGTGGCGTGTTATTGTTACCCAGTACTATTTACCGTTCTCAACTAGGAGAAACGCCAATCGATCGTTTTAGACTTGGGTTGGGTCGTAAAAACCTAGATGCAGGTATTGCTGCAATGAATAAGCATATTGATGATAATTATTAGCTTTGATTAATGACTTTAAGTATTGAATTCTATTGATTAAGCAATATATCAGACATTTAAAATAATTAAAATCTCTATGAGCGATCCACTTTTTCAACCGTACCGACTTAATTCAAAAATTACGCTAAAGAATAAAATATTAATGGCGCCATTGACGCGTTGTTTTGCAGATGATGATCTTGTACCTACAGATTTAATGGTGGAATATTATGCAAAACGTGCCGATGCAGGTTTGATTGTTTCTGAGGCAACATTGATTGATCCTATTGCTCAAGGTTATCCCAATACTCCAGGGATTTATAGCCAAGCACAAATAAAAGCTTGGAAAAAAGTCACAGCTAAAGTACACCAAAACGGCGGTATAATTTTCTGTCAATTGTGGCATTGTGGGCGTGTGGCCCATTCAAGTTATAGCAACATAAATCCAGTGGCGCCTTCGGCACTCTTATGGGATGCGACAGTACCAAGAAGCAATGGCCTGAGTTATGAGTTACCAACAGCATTAAGTGCGCAAGATGTTAAAAACACTATCCAAACCTATATTCAAACCGCAAAAAATGCCATTGAAGCGGGATTTGATGGAGTAGAAATTCATGGGGCTAATGGTTATTTAATTGATCAGTTTATGCACCAAAGCAGTAATCAAAGAACCGATAAATACGGTGGATCTTTAGAAAACCGCAAGCGCTTTGGATTAGAAGTTGTAGACGGAATTATTGCTGCCATTGGCAATGAGAGAACTGCAATACGTTTATCGCCACAAGCCTATGCCCATAATGATTATACAAAAGGTGATGAGGTGACTTACCGTGAGTTATTACACGATTTAGAGAGCAGGGAGCTTGCCTATATTCATCTTGGAGCTTTTGATGATTCAATAGAATATGATTATTTGCCCGGCAAGCCCAGTCAGTTTATGCGCAAAAATTATAAAGGCACCTTTGTGACTTGTGGTAGTTACACGATAGAAACCGCAAGACAAGCCATTGTCAATAAAGAAGCCGACCTCGTTGCCTTAGGCCGACCTTTTATTGCTAATGCGGATTTAATCAACCAAATTCAATCAGAAGCAGAGCTTCAAGATTATGATGTGGCTATGTTGAAACAACTCTAAGTTATTTTTTATTCAAAACTAAATAGACTAAAGCGGCTAGAAACAATCCAACAAACCAAGCATAACTATAAAGGGTGTCAAAAATACTGGGTACGCTTTCTACAATACCTGCAGCATGCAAAAATCCAGGCAAATTAGGTGCAATGCCCACTATTAAAGCTGTCTCTTATACACATCTCCGAGCCCACGAGACAGGCAGAAATC
>CAJXVJ010000040.1 GCA_913061105.1 uncultured Alcanivoracaceae bacterium
TACACAGAGTAGATCGTCGGCAGCGTCAGATGTGTATAAGAGACAGGAATAGAAAATACCATTAAGAAATACCGTAAATTTGCTCAGTACAATATCTATCAAGAAGTCTCTGATATTACTCTTGATCAAATATTAATCTTGTCTATTTTAGATTCTGAGCCAGATATTTCTCAGAAAGACATTGCTTTGATTCTATTTAAAGATTATGCATCCGTTACACGCATGATTGAACTATTAGTAAAGAAGGAGTATTTAGAACGTCAGATTCATAAGCAAGACAGACGGATGTTTAACTTACAAATAACCCATAAAGGCAATGAAACATTAACCAAGTTAAAACCCATCATATTAAAAAATAGATCTCAAGCTTTGAAAGGTTTGAGCGATAAACAAATTGAACAATTCACTAACACATTAAATCAAATAACTAAAAACTGCGCAATACAGGAATAAAGACATGACAATACTTTCGAAAATAATATTACCCGTTTTAATCACTCTATTGGCAATTAGTGCCAATGCACAAAATTTATCAAAAAAAGAACGCACAGAGGTTATTGCTGCAATTAGTCAGCAACTCAATGATAATTATGTATTTCCTGATGTTGCCAAAAAAATGACAACTTATATTAAAAAACGACAGAAAAAGGGACACTACAAAAAAATAACAGATACACAAGAATTTTCGAATGTGTTAACCGAAGATTTACTTTCTGTAAGCCACGATAAACACATAAGAGTTATTTTTAATCCAGAAGGAATAGCTCGCCAAAATCTTGCCGTTACACCAGAGGATCAAGAAAAACTTCAACAAAGGCGTACAGCAATGATGCAAAAGGGAAATTTTGGTTTTAAAGAAGTGAAAATATTAGATGGTAATATTGGTTATTTAGATTTAAGAAACTTTGTTTCAGCCAGTATTGGTAGTGAAACTGCAGTTGCAGCAATGAATTTTTTAAATAACAGTGATGCCATTATCATTGATTTGAGGAAAAATGGCGGTGGTGATCCTACCATGATACAGCTTATTAGTAGTTACTTATTTGACGATGAACCGGTACATTTAAACAATTTTTATTGGCGTCCTACAGACCTTAACACCCAAACATGGACCTTACCCTATGTACCAGGTAAACGCAGTCCTGAAACTCCTGTTTATGTGTTGACAAGTTCATATACATTTTCTGCGGCTGAAGAATTTAGTTATAATTTAAAAAACTTAGAACGGGCTACTTTAGTAGGTGAAACTACCGGTGGAGGTGCACATCCTGGTAGCACAGTCAACGCAACTGACAGGTTCCAAGTTTGGGTACCTTCAGGACGTGCAATTAATCCAATCACAAACACAAACTGGGAAGGTACAGGTGTTTCACCTCATGTTGCAGTTAAACAAGAACACGCTCTCACAACAGCCCATTTAAAAGCCTTAGAAGTGTTGTTTAATGCCACCGATGATAAACAACAGAAATTATTTTATAAATGGTCATTGGATGGTTTAAAAGCAAAAAGTATAAATCTCGATCTTGATGAAGACCTATTAAAATCATATGTTGGTAAATATGGTCCCAGGGTTATTAGCATTGAAAATAAAACATTATTCTATCAAAGAGAAGGCGGTCGTAAATTCACATTAAAAGCCATAAGTGAAAATGAATTTATATTGGAAGGATTATCTTCATTTAGAATTAAATTTGAATCCAATGGTAAAAATATCAGTGCTTTGATAGGGAAAAATGAAAATGGCAGAACCACAAGAAATTTAAAAGAATAAGAATTTTATGAGAAGAAGCAGAAGAAATAAAGCACCAGATGTATATAGGGAAATTTCTAAAAATCTAGAGAGTTGTTGGATTGCTGCCATCATACTTTCGCCTTTTATTTTATATAATCTATTTACATTGCTTGAAGGCAATTTCAGCCTACTCAACATGGTTATATTGATTTTTATTTCATTGATATTTATACAATCAGTTCGTGGAATAATTGTTCTAGGTAGCCTAAAAAAACAAATGTTAATCAAACCAGGTTCCATAAGTCTATCTCAAGTGTATAGTGCGCCTAGTATTAAGCGTTTTATTTGGTTTATTAATTAAAAATATATCGAAACTATATCAATAATAATAGTGATATAGTTTCGAATTTTTAGATTAATTACAAGATATTATATTAATTGGATGAGTCAGTTTAGTAATATTGTAACTGCCTTGACCAAAGCCATCGATGGTTGAATTATAACTGACAGTGCCTGAATCACAGGTTAATTCAAAATGTAGAGATCCCCAAGGAATGACTTCTAAGTCCATGACATCGAAATCATTGCCAAAGTTTGGTCCCCGAGACATATTCGTATTATTAAAGTCTATGGTTACGCCTTGTTCAGTTTCCGTAATTACACCATCTGAATCGACCAACCACATATGATTGCCATCTAAATCATAGGTATACCACAATAATACTACTTGATTATTTTCCAATACTTCAATTATGTACCCTTCCCCACTACGATTCTGATCATACCAAGATCCTGTGTAGGCAGATACTCCATAAGTAACTACTGTTGGTGAGGTTTGGTAAATATCACTGGCGTTATCTAATAAAAAGCTTAATTGATGCAATGTGGTTCTAAATTTATTACCACTATTGTCTGTAAACTTCATGGCAGCCGTTCTTTCAATGTAATGTGATCCAATTGGTGGATTTCTGGCTTTCCCTCCGCTAAATATAATTTCCACATCTCCATATGAGTCATAGTTAATTAAACTACTGTCAAAATTATCTCCAAAGACTCCTCCATTGCCTGCTTTTATTTCTTTAACTGAAATGGTATTGCCATAGAATTTATCTAAGTCACTATACCAACGCTGCTTACCTTCATCATAAGTAAACCATTGTAACCATATCGACCCATCATAGGATAATAATTCGTATGAAAAACCTTCACCGCTTCTTAAGGGATTGTAATACATACCAGTGTTTTGTACATTGGCTGGATATTGGTGCTCTGAAACACTGGCTATTGACATGCCGTAACTGTCATCTGCCCCACCGGTAAATTCAGTTGTAAATCCAGCAGCATCATCATAACTAATCCATTGGCCTCCTGACCAAACGACTACAGTAGATGGATTTGCGTCAATTCTTTGTTTGACCATATCTGAGGCATCTACTATGAATTGAACTTGAGAATTTTCTAATATGGTGGCACCTTCATCAATATGAAACTCTTTAATAAAGGTATCATTTTTATAGAAACCATAGGATTCAAACTCAGAACTTTTAAGATCAACCCAGTTTTCTTTTGTTTCTAAAGTTTTTGGGTCTTCTGATAGCAACGCTATACTTTCACCATCAATTTTAGCTGAAATTATTGGGTTTAATGGGTGTGGGCCATTAGGCGCAGATTCCATCCCTTGTAAAAATTGTGGTTGGCCAGATTCATCATTAATACGCATGGGTTTATCAAAACGAACCAACAGTTGATATCTTCTTCCTGGCATTAAATTATCAACTTTATTTTCATAAAGAACCCTATGACCAGGATCTGTAATATCCCATTCAGCATCGTAGATTATTGTTTGGTTTTCTTTATCCATAACTCTTACTTGAGTAATAGATGGTGGTCCAGATTGAGCGTACCATGTTGCCATGAATGTTTCTGCTAACTGCTCCCTTACTCTGGTAATTTGAGATTCTGGTAAAATAAATCCATCATGGCCATCCCTATGTAAACCACCATAATCAGACCCTCCACCATTTCCTGGTTCTATTTCTAAAGTCCAAGATGGGATTTGATATTCATATGCGAAATATTCTGATGTAGTGCCAATACCAAACCCTATACTATTAGGGACGTCGGTATATACCTTTCCAGCAGGATAACTTCTGTGGTGATTGGTAAACGTTCTCAACATTTTTGTTTGTAAGCTATTCCTATTTGTATCATTCGTTTTCACACTAAAATGAACCAATGAAAATGAATGCGCATCTGTATAAATTCTAAACTGATCTGCTGGTGCCAAAGTTGCCGCATTTAACCTGGCCAGTGTTTCAGGCTCAGAATGAACAAATGCGCCATGATGAACTATAGAGCTGGCATCAGATGAAGAACTGTTCGAGGTTGCCCAAAAAGGATCATTATTGCGGTTTAAATCAACTCCAAATAGATAATCACCAAAAGAACTTAATGACTCATCAACACTTAACATATTCTTTCTGCGCATTCTCCCATCTCTTGGTCCAATTTGAGCTGAATACCAATTCTGTGATGGATAACGTTGAGTTTGTAAAAAGCCATCCACATTATTAACTGGAACTGTTATTATGGTTGTGTTTTCTAAAAGGAATTGGTGCAATGATTCATCATTAGATTTTTCATGTAATAGCTCCATTATGCCTGTTAAGACTTCAGGTGATTGCCATTCTCTTGCGTGAATACTGCCATTGATCATCATCACGCCTTCTTTAACACCATATTTGGTTAAATTATTTTCATCACTAAAAATATAGGCCCAAATGTCTCTATTATATTCAGTCTGACCAACAATATGTCCCTTCACATAATTATTATCACTTTCAATCATTTGATGTTTGGCAAACAATCCACCATAGGTTCTGAACCCATCAAATGGTTCTGGAGTATCAACAGGGATAGGGACAGGATAACCAAGACCCAATGGTCCATTTAATTCAGTCCATTCAACAATTGTTTGAGATAAAGACAATTGTGAAAACAATAAAACAATATACAAATAAGCTTTCTTCATTGTGTTATTTCTCCTGCTTTAACTGTTTGAAAATAGCTTGAGCAGAGCCTCGTTCATTCAACTTTAGCGATAGTAAGATATGATTCTTTTCAAATTCTGATTGGCTTTCAACAAATCTATCTTTAAGATTATTTAGGCTGCTTTGTTCTGTTAATCCAGATAATGAAAATGCAGCCACAGAAGCAAATTTATTATCTTGTAGTGAATCTATCAATAAATTTTGAACTTTTATATTTGAATTAACATATGGTTTTAATAAACTCATTGCCAAACGGGTTCCATTATCAGATTTCACTTGTTCAATTAATTTATCTATTACAAAATCGGTGCTAAAGTTATCAACTAATTGTCTAACCAAATAATCAGCATTTCTTCCGGCTAATTGGTGTATTAATTTATCCAATAGATTCTTGTCTTTATAAATCACAGCGAAATCAATGACAAATTTTTCAATGCCAGCAATGCTGTTTAAGTCATTAATAAAATGTTTTGAAAGTTGATTTTTAGTCTCTTTATTAATCAAATGAATGCTTTTTTTCAATGCAAATGTTTTTGCTTCATGTTGTTCCGATAAAATGATTTTAATCTGAATCAATGTGGACAAATAATCTGAATCTAAATCTGCTGTTACTTTTTGTTTCAATTCTAAATACGACCAATAGTTTTCAACCCCTTGAGCCCTGGCACTAACATTAAATACAGGAATTTGTAAGTTGCCTTCTTCGTGCATTTTCATGGCTTGAGGCTGATAGTTTTTTAATTGATCAACCAAGGATTTGTTTTTTTCAGAATTTGGTTGAGTTTCGACGTGTTCCAATAAACTAAGATAGTTTGATTCTAGCTTTAATGGATTTTGAGTGGTCCTGTTCTTCGATTCTATGAAATTCTCTGCACTGGATGAAGCCTTATAATCTTTAATAAACCTTTGTTGGATTAAATTGGTATCAATGCTAAAAAAATTATTAACCTCAGATTTTGTATAGAGTTTTGCATTAACACAATTGCATATTAGCAGCAACAGCAATAAAAAGAGTGTTTTCATCTTGTCTAAATTTTTATAATAAATCATTGTATCTCTGTTCTAAGTTAATTAATTCTCTATTCAATCTTCTTAAATCTTTGATTAAATACTTGATGTCTTTTCGTAAATACCTTCTTTCTTCATCGGTTGTATCATCATCTTCTAATTCTCTTTCTTTTTGATCCATTTCATTTTCAACAGAAGATATTTCATTATTAACAATGTAGATTTCTTTTCCATATGAATAGTATTCTAAGAATTCTCTTTCTAACTCAATTGGACAGACTTTATTGTAATAGCTGCCTTCCAAACCAGAATCAAAACCATTCTGAGGCGAGCAATAATATTTTAACCCATCTTTTCTGCCTTGCATATAAGCATCAAAATCAACATTGGTATTGGTTTTTTGACAAGCTTTACTGTGCTTTTCAACTCTTGAAGATTTATAGCCATTTCGACCATCGGTCTGCCCAATTTCAAACCAATCTCCATGAATACACTCGCTTTCAGACAAAGTGGCACAACCAGAAATAAATAGAAATAAAAATAAAATCAAAAAACGCATAATAATAGACAAAAGGTTTAAGAATCTAAATTATAACAAATATTTCATTGTGACAGTACACTTTTATTTTCAAGGTCAAATGCATCAACAAACCAGACATCTCAAAATTAATGC
Source organism: uncultured Alcanivoracaceae bacterium (assembly GCA_913061105.1). Lineage (GTDB taxonomy): Bacteria > Pseudomonadota > Gammaproteobacteria > Xanthomonadales > Marinicellaceae > NORP309. The sequence goes on from CAJXVJ010000040.1 coordinate 6,464, forward strand.
TAATAATAAACACATATGGATAAAAGAATTCCTTTGACACATCTTGAATTGGCAGATATGCTTAAATAGAATTATTATTAGGAAAGATTATGTCTTTAAGTGCAATGGGCATTTTTCACACTTTGATTGGAATTGTTGCATTAATTAGCGGTTTCATGGTTTTGTGGAAATACAAACGAATAAGTTATGTTTACCAAGTAGGAAAAATCTATTTAGTGACGACTTTCATCACTGCAGCATCTTCATTAACAATTTTTAAACATGGCAGTTTCAATCCAGCACATGCACTGGCAATCTTAACTTTGTTGGCAGTTATTGCTGGTATAATTTTAGAAAAAACCTTGCTGTTCAAATCATGGAATAAATATTTTGTTAACTTGTGTTATTCCAGTACAATTTTATTTCATTTAATACCAACTGCAACTGAAATATTGACTAGATTTCCAATGAATGCACCATTGGTAAATTCCTTAAATGACCCATTATTACATAAGACCTTCCTTGCTGTATTTGTTGTCTTTATGGTGTTTTTAATTTTACAAATGAAATGGTTGCGTGGTCAAAATAGGTAGATCAGAACAATTAACCATCAAATCTTTTTCTCATTGAGTTCAGGTTTGGTATCTAGAAGAACGGGAGAATCAGTTATAGAAAGTGCCGATATTGCCATGTACAAGGCACAAACTAATGGCAAAGATCCCATAATAATGGAAAAATGATCTTTCTTATTATTCAGTCAATGAATGTATTTAAATTTAAAACCAAAACAAGGAAACAATTAAATTTGTAATGGTGCTTTTTTCATATTGCTTGAATAAGAATACTATTTTACTTAGAATAATAAATAAACATAAGATCTTAAAGTTAATTCCTATCTTCTTTTATAACACAGGGAACCCCATTTAATTAATGAAATATTTATTTTTAAAATTTTCTTTCGATACCATAACCAATGAATTGAGTAGTGGTAAAAAAATCATAGTATTAACTAAACAACACAAGGATCTACTTCGTTACTATTTAGAAAACCCCAACAGAATTATTTCCAAAGACGATTTAATAGACAATGTTTGGAAAGGAAGGGTTGTCACAAGTAACACCATTGATCAAAGCATATCAAAATTAAAGAAAATATTATCAGAAGTTAAAGAAGATGAATACTTTGAAACAGTGTACGGACAAGGAATTAAGTTTTGCCCTAAAATAACGTTTAAAGACACTGAAACATCCAAAAGTAAATTACCATTATTTGTTATAGCATTGGTTATTATTAGTTTTGTTGCCTACTATATTCAATCGCAAACAAGAAACGAAACTAAGCTTGATAAACCCATTGTTTTATTGCTAACAAAACAACAAGACAACAAGCAATGGTTTGATGACAGCTCACGAATTTTTATTGAGCAGCTAATGACTTTTTCTAATAGTGCATGGCTTAAAAACATTGATGATAAACCAGGTAATTTAAATATACAGCAGTTTATTGATAAACAATTACAAATCTCTCCAAATACGAATACCGTGACAACAGAGATTATAGAAAAAGACAATTCTTATACATTCATAGTTACCATCATAGACAGTGATCAGCAATCTAAAACACAATCATTTACACATAAAAACATTGCCAAAACTCTTGAACAAGGCAGCCATTGGTTACAAACAGAGTTGAATTACAATCTAGATAACAATAAGGTTATTGCTTCTTTAACACCAGAAAATCCCTACCTAGTAGAGTCATATTTGCGTGGACTTGATAATATGAATAGCGGAGAAATAGACAAAGCGAGTCATTATTTTGAATTATGCATTGGAGAAAAACCAGATTTTCACTTGGCACGATTGGCTTTGGCAAAAATCAAAAATAAACAAGGCAAATTACCTGAAAGTCTTGAGCTTCTTGATACATTGAGTCAACTTGAATCAAACCCAATGCTACAAATTACAATTGAAACATTAAAGGGAGACATTTATGACACCCAAGGTAAACCTGAACTTGCCAGAGATACCTATTTGCAAATACTAAACAAATACAAAGAATATGATTTATCTTCATTAAATGATGTTAGGTACAATTTGAGTTATTCCTACTCTGTATTAACCGAATATCAATTGGCCTTAGACCAATTAGATGTCATATCTGCAAATTTGACAATTGAACAAAACGCCGCATTATTGGCCAATGTGTATCAAAAGAAAGGCAGCATTTATCAAAAACTTGGGAACATCGATCTGGCACGTGAAAATGCGACCCAGTCATTAAATATGTTTATTCAAATCGATGAGTTAATTGGTGCAGCCAAAGTACGTAGTTTATTGGCCAGAATTGCCAGTCACGAAGCCAATTATGCTGAAGCCCAAGTCCAGTTAGAACATGCATTAAGTATTACAAGATCTCTCAATTATAAATTGGGGACTGGTGCTACTTTGAATGAATTAATTTATGTATTAATGGTTCAGTCTCAGCATAAAAAGGCTTGGGAACTGAACCAGGAAATGGAACAAATAGCCACTGAAATAGACTATAAAGCCATGGTCATAGCATCAAAGCAATTTGCCATTGATATGTCCATTAAACAAAAAAAATGGTCTGTCGCTCAAACTTATCTTCAACAACATAAGCAACTGGCAATAGAAACAAAAAATCAAAGAGCCTTGATTAAAAATAAATTGTTAACTTTGGATTTTATACTCGATCAAAATAAAATCGAAGACAATGAAGGAAATAGTGTTAAATTGTTACTTGATGAATTGCAAGACCACATCAATGAAAGCCAAGAAATACGATTACAACCAAGAATTAACCAAAATTTAGCGCGTTGGTACTTTTTAAACGCACAAGATGATGAAGCCCTGAAACTATTAATCGCATCCAAACAACTGTCCCAAGAGACCCAAGATGGGGAATCAACTATTGACATCAATAATTTGTTAGCCAACTATTATTTGGATAAAAACGCCCCACAAAAAGCTTTAGATATACTAGAAGAATCAACGCAATTAAAGCCCACCAATTATCCTTATTTATTGTTTAAATCCAAAGCCAACGAACAACTTGGAAATACTGCTGATGCCATAAAGTTGGCAAAATCATGTAAGCAACAAGCCATCGATTTATGGACACAAGAAGATGAAAAATACCTAAATTTATTGCTGAAAAATTCTATTTAATCACCTGTAGCGAATTAAGCATTTTGATTGTCGTTTCTCTTTTTAAGAACAAACACAATCAATAACATGAAGAACAAACCCAATATTAGTGGTATAAATGTAATAAAATTAATGCCTTTGTATACCACGGATTTATTTGGATTCTTAGGATTATAATAAATATCAATAATTTTATTTCTGGCAAATTCAGAATTATTCAACCATTTAATGGCTTTATCGCGGTCTTTGTAACTACTTTTTAAAGTCACACCCTTTCCAAAGCTAATCATATTATTGGTATAGGATATTTGCTTAACATCATATTGGTATTTTATTTGAATCGCATATTGTCGTTTCTTAATCACTCCACTTCCTTGTCTTCTTGATGAAACAATTTTGTATGAAATAACTTTTGCCGAGGTTTTTTCCCAATTTGAGCTACTTTCTGCGCTAAAAATAAAGTAGATGCCAAAGCTTATTAAAGCAAGAGCTATTGTGCTAAACACACTTAATGAAATAATCGCGCTTCTTCTCATTTTGATGACTCCTAATGACTAACTCTCAATTATTTTTTTTAATAGATTCATTATTTTGCTGTGCCCTTTACCTTTTGCAATTTCCATTGCATCCAAGCCATTGGCTAATACAACATTAACACTTGCACCGCTATCTAACAGTGTTTTAACTGTACTTTCATGATTATTAAAAACTGCATACATTAATGGCGTCCATCCGTCGCCGTTCTGCAAATCCAAATCAACATTAAACTTTGTTAACATATTGATGACATCATTTTGGCCACCCGATGCTGCAAAATGCATTGCACTCCATCCTGCATCATCAACGTCGTTGCCATTGGCTCCTTTTTTTAATAACATATAAACTGTCAACCCATGCCCTGCACCAGCGGCATTAGATAACAGGCTCACTCCCCCTTTTTGTGATTTAAGATTAATATTTGCCCCAGCATCAATCGCATTTTCTAACACCTCTGTTTTACCATTATAAGCAGCTTTGATTAAATCTTTATCGGATAGTTGTCCACAGCCTGTTAATAGAACTAGGAAAATCAATGATGTTAATGATCTTGTGTTTTTCATATTGTACTCCTGATTAGTATTGAACCAATAATACTGGTTATAGAAAAACCAATGATGAGCCAATCATGAATTAATCGTGAAATCTTCTTTTCTGCTAAATATCCTATTAACATAGGTAAATAATCAGCATGATTTTAAAGTTCATGATTAATTCACGCTTACTTCATTATTGAATATTAAGTTTCTTTTAAACTTAGGTTGAATTAATCATGGAAAATAATTATGAAATCTAATCTACTCAAAGTTTTACTATTGAATACCATAATGGTGATGCCATTGTGGGCAACTTGTCCAATTGATGAACCAGCTGTCTGTCCTATTGATAGTGAGGTCCTTAATGGACGTTGGGATTTATCTCAAGTCACAGGAAACTATCAACTTGAAGGCGATGAAGTTTTTTGTGAGTTTCTTGATGATGGGTTTTGTGATTTAGCTGATGATTATACTCCTGTCAATGGTAGTTTCATGGTTGAGAAAATCGGTGGTAGTGATGAAAACTATATTGATGTCGATTGTGATGGCAATGTCACAGGCAAAGGAAAAGAACGCATCAGTGGCACAATCGATAAAACTGCCAACATAATGTACACTTTCCCAAAATGTATTGAACCAGGTACTTTTGCAGAACCACAAGACATGTCATGGGATATCACTATTGAAAGAAACTATGATATTACTGGCATTATTTCTGGTCTAGGACAAGCTGATTTAACATATAACAATCATACAGCAACCATTGATATTGTAGGAAATTTTGCATTTGGTGAAGACTGCTATTGGATGGATTCAACTGGTAGTTTAATTGACTTTGATATATCTGGTGATCCAGAATTGGTCCAATTAATTGGCGGTTATGATTCGAATAACAATGTCTGGACACCCAATCAAAATATCGCTCCGGGTGCTGGTAACAAATCATGGATAGATGATATTTTGCACCGTTTGCGCCTCGAGGTTACTCATGATTATAATGGCAATAGTTCTTTTTCACCAATGCTTGAACCAATAGGCTCAAATCAACCAACTTTACAATTGTATAATACTTATTTTATGCAAGACACAGTTACAGTGACTCAAGATATTCTATTTGACTCTGAACCATCTACTCCATTTATAACCGACATGACCTTACAAGAACCTTCTCAGTTTATTCAATCAGTTAATGTCGATACACAAGTTATTGTGACCATTGATTGGCGCGGACAACCACCAGGAGAAGTGGAATTTACTTATGGGAGTATTATAGAAACTGTAGCAGGATCTGATATGGTGACGTGGGATTTTGATGCGGGAGAACCAGGTGATACCATTCAAGCCATTGCCAAATTTGGTGATGAAGAATCAGTGCCATACATTGTTGCCACACCAAAAGTTGTCCTACCAACTTGGGCTCAATCTGCTTCAGATTGGTCAGGAACCCCAGGAATTGAATACAAAGGTGAACTGAATTGGCCATTTAATTTAGAAACAACCCGAACACTAGATACTTTAAAATTATTTACCGGTTTGTGGGGCATAAATGGCGGTGTTTCATCCGAATATGAGGCTATGGTCTTTTCAAATGGAAATACTGGGTCTGGTCAAATGAATACACAAGCTAACTTTAGTTTTGCAGGTAAGTCAGTTAGTTTTCAAATGCAAGGACCCAATACCAGCACTCTCAGTTGTGATGAAATGGTCACTGATGGAGAAGGCACCATAAATGTACCTATTCCAGGATGGCAAAAAACACTCAATCCAATCACTGCCATACCTGGTTTGCAAACCGCGGCCTGCTCATTGAGTCAGTTTTTATGTGATGTGATACAAAGTATTGGAATAAAAGCATCTGCCAATGCCACGTTATCAGGAACTGGCAATTATGCCGGTGACAGTGGCGATATTTTATGGACTGGCGGCAGTGTATCTGGTTCCATAAGTGCACAAGCTGGTGCTGGTATTAGTCTTCCACGCCCAATTAAAAATGCTGCTGGAGCCTCTGTATCTGGTGGAGGAAGTGGTTGCATCAATATGGAAGTGGCACCTGATTTTATGATATCAACTTTAGGTGGAAATATGGACCTTAATGCACAGGCACATTTTTTAGGATTATCCGCATCAGCCTCTCAAAGCTGGCCATTTGGAGACCCTTGTGGAGGGTTTATTCACACTGAAAATACTCATCAAGGTCAATCAGGTTGGGTACCGTTAGATGGACATTTGGTAATGACCCATCGTATGACCAATAATGCATTACAAGGTGTAGCGGTTTGGTCTGAATTAGATGATTTACAATCTCGACCTTCTGGAAATATTCATTACCGTTTTTATGATGCTATAACAAATACTTGGGGAGATACCCATGAATTGACAGGCACATCAAATGCCAACAATTCACCTTCTGCTCATTTTGATAAAAATGGTAATTTATTAATTGTTTATCAATCAAATGAGACCACTATTCCAACTCAAGTCTCAGAACTGAATACCTTTTCAAACGCCTATGAATTAAATTGGTTGCTTATTGATCCTGATACTGAACTAGAAATAACAAGTGGTACATTAACCTCTAATTCCATGCATGATTTTGGCCCTGAAATCATACGTGATTCCGTTAATGAGTTAAGCCTTTTTTGGCAAAGAGCCAATGGCATTGAAATTACTGGAACATTATTAGATACAGTTTCCATTAAATCCATGGTTTGGGATGCAGATTTACTTCAGTTCAGTAATGAAGAAGAAGTGATTTCAGGATTAGCCTATACTTATGGATGGTCAGTTGCGGCCTATACCAATGATTCCAAAGTCATTGGCATCATAATGGATACTGATTCAAATTATACTACCAACACTGATCGTGAGCTATTCACAATTGAAAAGATCAATGGTATTTGGTCAAATCTACAACAATTAACCACAAATTCAATCAATGATGACAGTGTTACAGTGGCTTATGATGCAGTGGGTAGTGCAATATTAAATTGGCGAGAAGGTGATGAAATCAAAGAACTCAAGGACAATGTTGCAGGTGATGCATTCCCGCTATTAGACATTGAGTATTTAGAAGGTGTTGGAGAGGGTTTTAATCTGGCTAAGCAGGCAAATCACGGTGATCAATTTGCCATGATCTGGCCGCAAAGCAATAAAATCATGCTATCAACCAACCAAAGAAATCAAAATAACGGTTCTTGGGAACAATCCACTCACCTTTTAGGACAGTCAGAAGCTTCATCACAATCTGTTCATTCAGTCTCCATTGAAAATGGTGTAATACATTATGGTTGGGGCAGCAGAGCTGCATTGCCTTCAGGTTCTGGATTTGATGATTCAATCAGTCCCACATTTGGAAGTCATGTGGCTTTTGATGTTATATTTGAAAACAGTTTTGAGTAACACACTGTCTATTAAATTTATAAAAAAACCCTGTTGTAATCAACAGGGTTTGAAGTTTTTACTATATCATATAATTAATCCCAACTACCTGGAACCCAAGGCGCACCAGCTTCATACAACTTCTTCTCAAATGCAGGAATCCTCACATCAATTAACTGCTTAAACGCTTCTTGATGCTTTTCCAATTCTGATTCTGCAATGTCAGCTGACATTTTGTGTGTCGGTGTAGGGCCATAAGTTGACATTCCTGTTCCTGTTAAAGCAACACCCAATCTAGCTCCAACAGTAACATTGCCTGGTTTTTCACCTATTTCATTTGAAACTTGGTTGCCATTTAAAGCAGTATTTAATCGTTCAAGTTCTAGCATTATTTTATCTAATTCTATATCTAACACACCTGGTTCGCTGGTACTTCTTGATAATGCAGTGCGCATTTTTTGATTGCGTTCGATGGCATTCTTCAACGATTGATTAAGTATGTCCAGATCTCTAGATAAATGACTCAGGCGATCCCAAAATGCAACCAATGCTTCAGGTTCTGCAGGTTTTAAACTGCCTTTTCGTAAGCGTTTAACATTAAAGTTTTTGGATTCTGATAAATTTATAAACTCTCCATTTTGTTGTTTTACCAGAGTGACTGAATAACTTCCTGGAGGGGCCAAATAACCACTGGGCTCTGTGTCACCACGGCCTTTATTATTAACATTGGTTCTATCAGGGTATCTTAAATCCCAGGCAACTTGATTAAAACCTTTGTTACCGGTGCCTTTAACACGCCTAACCACATGCCCTGCACTGTCTTTAACCACCAACCAAATGTTCGGACCAACTTCAGTTCTCTCAGCTTCTAATTTTTCCCAACTATTGACTTTAAGCGCTTTATCTTGTTTAGCGGCCTCTTTTTCAGTTTCTTGACGCAGGTCTTTTTTTGATTTCAATTCTTGTTTCAAGTGGTATGTAAAAACTGCGCCAAACTCAGGATTTTTTGCTGTGTAAAATCCATCACCTTGTGAAGCCTTTACATTTCCTCCAAGCACTTGTCGTTGCAAGTACCACCATGCGTCTCTGCTATCGAATAAATTGGCTTGTTTTTTAAGTTCAGATTCTGTGACATTTCTTAAGAATGTATAATCATCCAGCACAAAAAATCCCCTACCGAATGTGGCAGCAACCAAATCATTTTCACGTTTTTGAATGGCCAAATCTCGTATTGAAATGGTTGGTAAGCCCCCATTTAGTTCAATCCATTTTTGCCCACCTGTGAAACTGACATATAAGCCAAATTCTGTTCCGACAAACATCAAATTTTTGTTGACATGGTCTTGAACCACGCGCCAAACCAAAGTTTTATCAGGTAAGCCTTGGGTTATTTTCTTCCAAGTTTTACCGCGATTGTTACTCTTATACAAATAGGGTTTATAATCTCCGTATTTATGGTTATCTAACGCCACATAAACTGTATCTGAATCGTGTAAATCTGCTTTGATGTCATTGACAAAAGCGGTTTCAGGAATCCCTGAAAGTTTGCTTACTTCAATTTTTTGCCAGTTTTGGCCACCATTCTCTGTGACTTGAATTAATCCATCATCACTGCCAACATAAATCAACCCTTCTTTAACTGGAGATTCACTTACCGATGTCAATGTATTGTAATTACTCATGGCCAATACATCCCATGGCATGTCCCAGCTTTGTGTGGCGCCCATAATCGGTAATTGTAATCTGTCTTGGTCACGGGTTAGGTCGCCAGATATGGCTTGCCAAGAATCACCACGGTCTTCAGATTTCCAAAGCCTTTGTGAAGCAAAATATAAGCGTGTGGCTTTGTGAGGGCTCACCAAAATTGGTGCATCCCAATTAAAGCGTTCTGGTGGTTCACCTGCGCCAGGTTGTGGTTTAATATACACCTTTTCACCTGTTGGTATATCCACTCTGACTAAGTTACCTTGTTGCCATTCCGCATATACGATATCTGGATTACCAGGTTCTGTAGCGGGTTGATGGCCATCACCTCCTAAAATAACCTTCCAATCTGAGTTTCGAATTCCGTGAATATTATCGGTTCTAGAAGGACCACCTTGGGTATTATTATCCTGTGTGCCTCCATAAATATTATAAAAAGGTTCTGCATCATCAACAGCAACCTTGTAGTATTGAGTCAAGGGTAAATTATCAATAAATCGCCATGTTTTGGTTAAGTCAAAAGTTTCGTACAGTCCACCGTCTGTTCCCACTAACAAATAATCATCATCACTTTTCTTAAAAGCCAAAGCATGATTATCTATGTGTTTGTTTTTTTCATTCATGTTTCTATATGTTTTACCACCATCATCTGAAATAATCATATAGTTATTGGCCAAATACAAACGATCAAAAGCATGTGGTGAGGCATAAAGTTCTTGGTAATAATGTGGGCCTGTTCCACCAGCCACAGCATCTGATTGTTTTTCCCATGATCTGCCTTGGTTGGTTGATTTATAAATGCCACCTGTGCGTCTTTCTAATTCAATGGCGGCATAAACCACATCTGGTTTTTGAGGAGAAATAGCCAAACCAATTTTGCCCATGGCTGTTTTTGGTAAACCATTTTTTAATTTATCCCAGTTTTTGCCGCCATCATCTGTAGTATAAATCGCGGTTTTTGGACCACCTCCCATATAAGCAGCGACCGAACGGTGGTGTTGCCATGTTGCAGCGTATAATTTGTCTGGATTACGTGGATCTATGACTATGTCCGTTGCACCTGTCCATTCATCATCGCCTAATTGTTTCTTCCACGTTTTACCACCATCAATGGTTTTATAAAGTCCTCTTTGCCCTCCTTTGGACCACAATGGTCCTTGAGCCGCTACCCATAACACATTTGAGTCATTGGGATGAATCACCACAGTGGAGATGTGTTCCGATTTTTTCAAACCCATATTTTTCCAATTCTTACCTCCATCAATAGAAAGATAGATGCCATCACCATAACTCATGTGTCTGCCACCTACATTTTCACCAGTTCCCACCCAAACACGGTTGGGATTACTTGGGTCGATTGTGACCGATCCAATCGAATAGACTTTTTCATTATCAAAAATTGGTGTCCAAGTGGTACCTGCATTGATTGTTTTCCACACACCACCAGAACCCACACCTACATACCAAGTGTTTTCGTCATTTGGGTGAATGGCAATATCTGAAATGCGGCCTGACATTAAGGCTGGCCCAATGGCTCTAAGCTTTATTCCATTGAGAATACTGTCTTTTTTATCTGAATCTTTAGCATCTGAACCTTTGTCTTTTGACCAGGCAGGATTTATGCAAATCATTAACAATATTGCACAAATTGTCAAATTGAATTTTTTCACTATTTTTCCTCTTTTTTTGTTTTATGTGGTATGCATTAGACTCTATCACAGATAAAACAATTTGTAATGTGCAATGTGTCATGTACAATTAAAAGAATAATATTATTCAAACTAATTAACGAGGGCAAAATAATGGAATTGAAATATATCGGAATTGGCATTGCCATTGCTATTGTCTATTTATTAATAAAATCAAAATTTAGCAAACCTAAACAAAGCTATTCTAGCCATGATGCGCATGATGATGAAGATGTAGAAGTGCTAGCACAAAGCGGCCGAAAACTGGCAGCTGTTAAAGCCTATAGAAAATTACATGGTGTAGGATCTGTCTCTTATACACATCTCCGAGCGC
>CAJXVJ010000041.1 GCA_913061105.1 uncultured Alcanivoracaceae bacterium
TGCTGATATTGTACTGTTCTGCTACATTTTCTGCCGTTTCAGGCATGGAATCAATGCCATATTGCGCTTTCAAGCTTTTATTTACAAAACGCCAACCAATAGTCGTATCAAATATTTCAGCATTTCTAGAATACGCAGATTGTGCTTTTGGCATGACAAATGGAGCGCGTGACATCGATTCCACACCTCCAGCTATAATCAAATCGGCTTCGCCGGTTGCAATATTGCGACTGGCCATGGCCACAGCATCTAATCCAGATGCACACAACCGATTAACAGTGACACCAGGGACATTGACAGGCAATCCAGCAATTAATGCTGACATGCGCGCTATGTTGCGGTTATCTTCGCCAGCTTGATTGGCACAACCTGCAATAACATCTTCGATACCACTTGGATCAAGATTTGGGTTTCTTGTTATTAATTCCTTGATAACTTTTGCGAACATATCATCAGGCCTAACTGTGGCCATAGAACCAGCAAACCGACCAATCGGTGTTCTTATACCATCGCAGATATACGCATTGTTTAATTGTGACATACTGACCTTCTTATGTGTGTTAATAGATTGTAATTATTGTTTTTATGGGCAACTATAAAAAAGGCGGAATTAATCCGCCTTTTAAATTCATATAGTCATTATATGATTCTACTCTTCCTCACCAGCATCAACAGAATCATCTGTATCACCAGTTTCTTCTGTTTCGACAGTTTCACCTGCTTCAACAGAATCTTCAGAATCCACTGCTTCAACAGTTTCATCAAGATCTTCCTCATCATCATCGCCTTCCATATAGGCAATTTTTGCCAGGCTGACTAATTTTTCTTTCTTAGATAATCTGATCAATGTAACGCCTTGTGTATTTCTACCAACTGTAGAAATTCCATTGGCTTTGGTTCGAACCAAGGTTCCACCATCACTGATTAGCATGATTTCATCTTTTTCAGAAACCTGACAAGCACCAACGACATCGCCATTGCGGTCAGAACACTGAATGGCTATAACACCTTGACCACCACGATTGATTAATCTAAATTCGTCTAATTTGGTTTGTTTACCATATCCATTTTCAGTACAAACAAGCACATTGCCTTCATCTGCAACAAACATAGAAACGACTTTTTGGTTGTCTTTAAGTTTTATGCCACGAACTCCACGAGCAGTTCTGCCCATTGCTCGAACATTTGACTCATTAAAACGAACACACTTGCCGCCAGTAGTAAATAACAGAATCTCTTTGGTACCATCAGTAATTTCGACATTAATCAAATGATCACCGTCAAGTAAATCTAATCCAATAACACCATTGGCTCTAACATTCTTAAAGTTTGTTAATGCTGATTTTTTCACCACACCTTTCGAAGTTGAGAAGAATATAAATTTATCTTCTTCATAATCCCTTACAGGAAGAATGGCTGTGATTCTTTCGTCTTTATCCAATGGCAGTAAATTAACCAAAGGTTTGCCTCTGGCTGTTCTAGAAGCCATAGGTAACTCATAAACTTTTAACCAATACAACTTGCCTTTGTTTGAGAAGCACAACAAAGTATCATGGGTGTTTGTGACCCACAATCTTTCTATAAAGTCTTCGTCCTTCATCTTGGTAGCTACTTTTCCTTTACCACCGCGGCGTTGAGATTGATACACATCTAACTGTTGCATCTTGGCATAACCAGCATGTGACAATGTCACAACAACTTCTTCTTCTGTAATCAAATCTTCCATGGTCAAGTGCATTTGGTGTTCAATAATAACTGAGCGGCGCTCATCACCAAAGTTTTCTTTGACTTCAATTAACTCTTCGCGTACTACTTCAAGCAATCTATCTGGATTAGTTAATATTTCAATAAACTCTTGAATTTTAACAATAATATCTTTGAACTCATCGGTAAGTTTTTCTTGTTCAAGCCCAGTAAGACGGTGAAGTTGTAAATCTAAAATGGCTTTGGCTTGAATCGGTGACAATTGGTAACCATCATCAAACATTCCAAACTCATCAGATAGGTCCTCAGGTCGACACAGGCTTGCATCACCTGAAAGCATCGCTTTGATGACCTCTGACTGCCAACGCTTGGCCAATAATGCTTCACGGGCAGCTGCTGGATTCTCAGAACTTTTGATTAAAGCTATGATTTCATCAATGTTTGCTAATGCAATTGCCAGTCCTTCTAAAACATGGGCCCTTGCTCTGGCTTTTTTCAATAAAAACAAGGTGCGTCTAACAATCACTTCCCTGCGGTGTTTTAAGAATGCATTGATGATTTGTCTAAGTGTCAATAATTCTGGTTGCCCATCAACCAATGCCACCATGTTCATACCAAAAACTGTTTGTAATTGAGTCAACTTAAATAACTGATTCAACATAACTTCTGCTACTTCACCACGGCGCATCTCAATAACAACGCGCATGCCATCCTTATCTGACTCATCACGTAAAGCTGTAATGCCTTCTATGCGTTTTATTTTTAATAGCTCGGCAATTTTCTCAATCAGCCTGGCTTTATTTACTTGGTACGGAAGTTCGTCAATAATAATTGTCTGTTTGCCAGATGCATCATCGATTTCGATGTGGGTCTTGGCGCGCATGTATATTTTGCCTTTGCCAGTTTCGTAGGCATCACGAATCCCTGATGAACCATTAATTATGGCAGCAGTTGGGAAATCAGGTCCTGGCAGGTGTTCCATTAATTCATCTAATGTAATGTCTTGCTTGTATGACATTGCTATAACGGCATCGATGACTTCATTTAAGTTATGTGGAGGTATATTTGTGGCCATACCAACAGCAATTCCTGAAGAGCCATTGACCAACAATGCAGGAACGCGTGAAGGCAAAACATTGGGTTCGTGTTCTGATTCATCGTAGTTGGCATTAAAATCAACAGTATCTTTATCGATATCTGCCAATAATTGATGTGCAATCTTAGACATCCTGATTTCTGTATAACGCATGGCTGCAGCTGAATCACCATCAACAGAACCAAAGTTACCTTGACCATCTACCAACATATAACGCATCGAAAATGGTTGAGCCATTCGTACGATAGTGTCATAAACAGCAGTATCTCCATGTGGATGGTATTTACCTATCACATCACCAACAATACGAGCAGACTTTTTATAGGATTTATTCCAATCATTTCCTAATTCACTCATCGCATACAATACACGCCTATGAACTGGTTTTAAGCCATCTCTTACATCTGGTAATGCCCTACCTACAATTACACTCATGGCGTAATCCAAGTAGGATTTTTTCATTTCATCTTCAAGATTTACTTTAAATATTTCGGTGGTTTTATCGACCATAGAATTGTTTCCAAATATGCAATTTTCCAATCGAAGGATTATAACATAACAAGACAGTAATGTATTAGATTAAATACACTTTTATTTGAGTTATTGTTGTGTGAAATTCAACTAAGAATTGGCAGTATTTCTGGAGGCAACATTGGTTTAAAAAAGTAGTAACCTTGACCATAGTTTACTCCTATGGCTGCCAGCTTATTCGCACCATCTAAATCTTCAATGCCTTCTGCCACAATTGACATTTTCATACGTCTGGCTAATTCGACAATAACCTCCAGCATAATCATACTTTTGGGGTTGCTTTCTATGCTCATGGTAAATGCTTGATCAATTTTAATTGTGTGAAAATCCAATTCTAACAAATGTTGAAAGCCTGAATATCCCGTTCCAAAATCATCTAGAGAAAGTTTAAAGCCCATTTTGTGACATTCGTCAATCCATGTTTTTACTTTTTCATAATCAACAACCAAGCTTTCGGTAATTTCAATTTTGATGTTTTCTGGATTGATATTATACTTTAATGTGATGTCCCTAATATTTTTTAAAAAGTTTTTGGCTGTTAACTGATTGGCTGAGACATTAATACTCATAAAAAGAGGCGGCAATTTTGAACCAGATTCGTCACGAATTTTTTGAAATATTGCCAATTGCTCACACGCATTTTCAAAAATCTTTATACCCATAGAAATAATCAGGTCACTTTCCTCTGCTAATGTAATAAATTCAAAAGGAGAAATCATGCCTTTTTCTGGATGCTTCCAGCGACTAAGCGCCTCAAACCCAGCAACAAAGCCATTCTTTAATTCAACCATGGGTTGATATACATTGATAATCTCATCATTGTCTAAGGCTTGAAACAATTCTTTTTCAAATCTAATTTTATGCAAGCCCTCAGAAACTATAGTATCATGATGTTTAGATACACTCGAGGCATCACTTGAATCACCCAATAAATTGCGGATCCTCCTTAACATTACTTCCATAACACCACGAATGATTGGATCTGAATTCTTCAAACGGTTACTGATCTGTTCCCTGTCAATTATCATTAATTTTAAATCAGATTCTGCAAATGCGCTGACTGAGCGACTACTTTGATCAAGAATCCCCATTTCTCCTAGCAACTCTCCTTTACCAAGTGTCGCTATAGAATCATCATCCATATTTAACGGGTAAACACCAAGAGTACCAGATTCAACGATATAAGCACAATTTGCTTTATCACCAACTTTAAATATTTGATCACCTTTTTTAAATGATACAGTGTGTGAATTTTCTTTCATAGCTTGACATTTTAACACAGGTTTCTTTGAAAATTCTACATCATTAAATTAGAATAGAAAAATGACAATTAATAATGAAATCCACTTCAATAACTTATCTTTAAAACGCTTCCCTACTTCAAAAAAAGAAACCTTAAGAGCATGGGACGCTGCAGATGAATATGTTCTTGATGTTATACATGAAAAAAACCTGATAAAAGCCAATGAAAATGTATTGGTTTTCAATGATTCATTTGGTGCCATTTGCTTGAGTTTGTGTCATTCAAAAACAGCCAACTCAATCACTGTGATGACTGACTCAATAAATGCAGAAAATGGCATTATTGAAAATGCTAACAACAACAATATATCAATCAATTTGTTCAATATTATTAGTAGCTTAGACACACATACTCATGTATACAATCACATCATAATTAAACCACCTAAATCACTTGATGCACTAAAATTTTTTATTTCAAATGTCCTTCCATTTACCAATAAAGAAACCAACATTATGATTGCAGGGATGGTTAAGCACATGCCGAAAACTTTGTGGTCACTGTTAGAAGAAAATTTGGGGCAAAATCAAACTTCATTGACTAAAAAGAAAGCCAAAATAATTAGCGTAAAAATTACAAAAAACACTATCACAAGCAACTACCCAAAAACATTTTTACAAGACAATGCATTTACAATTTATAATCATGCTGCTGTATTTTCAAAAGCTTCATTAGATATAGGTACGCGATTCTTATTAGAAAACCTCCCAGAACTAGAAAACATAAATGATATCATTGATTTGGGTTGTGGTAATGGGGTTCTTGGTCTTAATTTAGCAAAACAATACCCCAATGCTCGCATTACATTTACAGATGAATCCTATATGGCTGTGGCATCGGCAAAACTCACTGTGCAAAACAATACAAACACCATGAGTAATATGGATTTTAAAGTTAAGAATTGTTTAGATGGATTTGAA
The DNA here is from genome assembly GCA_913061105.1 of uncultured Alcanivoracaceae bacterium. Taxonomy (GTDB): domain Bacteria; phylum Pseudomonadota; class Gammaproteobacteria; order Xanthomonadales; family Marinicellaceae; genus NORP309. The sequence continues at coordinate 5,555 of CAJXVJ010000041.1, forward strand.
AACAATAGTGCCGATTTTATTGTGTGTAACCCACCCTTTCATCAGTCACAAAATATAGGCATACAGATCGCCTTAAACATGTTTGAACAATCTTTTAAAACACTTAGAAAAAATGGTGTGTTTATTGTTATAGCCAATAGACATTTGCCCTATTTTTCACACTTAAAGCGAATATTTAATCAGGTTACCACTCATGCTTCAAATAGAAAATTCAATGTGTTTTTAATGAAAAAAGCATAAAATATAGACGAATTTATTATGTTTTTGGTACTTGCATCACAGTTTGATTCATTTTTTCATGAAATAGATGGTTTAAAATCTGATATAATTAATCAACTACTAAACAACAATGGGGCAACACAATGAAACAAATTAAACTAATAATATCAATACTTATTTTGCCACTTACAGTCATGGCAGATGGTGATCACAAAACCATTGAATTATCTGAATTCACAAAAAATTCAATGAACCGAACACCAATATTAACTTCAGCATCAAATGACACAATGGTATTCGACACAAGAAACGGATTCAGAAGTACCACTTTTGTCAGACTTAATAAAGACGGTACAAAAGAAACTTTATGTACAACAAGTGTCGCTGAAGCCAAAAAATTCATGTTGGGTGAAACTGTAGTCCCACAAAGTGATGGAGAATGAAAATGAAAAAGACAATAATATTATTTTTAATGATTTCTCAAATATCCGCTGCAGCAACTTTTCAATTTCAATTTGGTGGTGGGTTTAATGATAATTCTGCCAGAGCTCCTGTGGGTGGTAATACTGGAACAACTCTAGGAGAGCAAAGACAAATTTTATTTCAAACTGCTGCACAATCATGGGGGAGCAGAATAGAGAGTAATGTGGCTATTGTAGTTGCTGCCGAATTTGCTTCATTATTTTGTAGTGGAAATAGTGTTACATTAGGTTCAGCAGGGCCTTTAGCTGTTCCTAATTTCCCAGGAAACCCAATGCCAAATACTTGGTATCCACTTTCTTTGGTAGATGCCATTCGTGGTACAAACAACAATCCTGGTGTTCAAGACATATCTGCCACATTCAATATTAATGTCGATAATGGTTGTTTTAATGGAGGTACATTTTATTATGGTCTTGATGGCAACACACCTGGAAATCAAATAGATCTTTTTTCAACGGTTTTACATGAATTAGGCCACGGTCTTGGTTTTGTTAGCTTTGTTGATGTCGGTGATGGTGGTGCTAACCCAGCAACAGGTGCATTTGCTAGTGGATTTCCTGCTATATTTGATAGATTTGTTTTTGATACTGAAGCCAATATGCCATGGACAAGCATGAATGATGCCCAAAGATTAGCATCATTAGCCAATGATCCTAACTTGGTATGGAATGGAAACAATGTTAATGACGATGCCGCAGATTTTATTAATTCAGGATTTAACGCTGGATTGGTCAGATTATATGCACCTGCATCAATAACACCAGGTTCATCTGTTAGTCATTTCAGTACTGCTGCCACCCCTGATGTTTTGATGGAACCCAATTTGGGAAATTTAGTACCTGGCGACGTTGATATGACTCCACTTTTATTTAAGGATTTGGGTTATACATTAACACCTGATCTTATATTCGAAAATGGATTTGAATAATAACACCCACTTAGAACCCTAGAAGCCTGTTCAAACAACACAACAAATTTGATTATTCATAGATTTGTTGTGTTTTTTTTTAAATAACAAAAAATAAAATTCATTCCTATTTCACCTCCCATGGGTTGAGCAAAGACCTCTTTTAATCAAATATACCTAATATTCATGACTATTGGCTCATGCTTTGAATAGCAAAAATGTGAAACAATATTAATAGGAAAGCAAATTGCTTTCATTTTTTTTGTATAAATGTAACTTTTAAACAATGAGCACGTTTATATAAATAATATTAATAATCTCCCATTTTATAGAGGATACCAACATGAAAAAAACAATTAAACTACTTATTCCCATCGCAGTTTTAGTAGGATGTGTTTTTATAGTACAAGCCATGGTTGCAGCAAAACCAACACCAGAAAAAACCCCTAAAGCACAAAGAGTTGTTTCTCTCTATGTCGATGAAGCCATTTCAGAATCTCTTCAATTGACTGTTAATAGTCACGGTGAAGTCAAACCAAAAACTGAAATAAATTTAACCTCTCTTGTTTCAGGGCAAATTGTTTCCATTTCAAGTAAATTTGCTGAAGGTGCAGAATTTGCAAAAAATGAATCATTAATTAAAATTGACGATGCAGCGTATAAATTGGCAGTTATCCAAGCTCAGGCTCAATTAGCATCAGCTAAAGTAAGTGTAGAAAGAGAAATGGCCAACTCTAAAATCAAAAAAGAACAATGGAAGAGAAAAAACTCAGGTTCAAAGCCAACAGATTTTGCTTTGAATAAGCCTCAGATTGCTGAAGCCAAAGCCAACTTAAAAGCAGCAGAATCTGAACTCAACAACGCAAAACTAAATTTGGCAAGAACTGAAATCAAGGCGCCATTCCAAGGCAGAGTTATGTTAGAAAATATTGGTATTGGACAATACATTACTCCTGCAACAGATTTAGGACATATATTTTCAACTGATGTTGTCGAAGTGAGACTGCCATTAACAGATTCACAATTAGTTGAACTCAATTTACCTATGGGATTTATGGCCAATGATAACAATGCACCTATCGTTAATTTTTCTGCAATAGTTGGCAATCAGAACCACAATTGGCAAGGCCGCATCATAAGAACAAATGCATCAATAGACAAAGAGTCTCGTTTAATTTATGCCATTGCAGAAGTAATAGACCCCTATGGAACTGGATCAGATAACAATACTGCATTGGCTGTTGGTATGTATGTTTCAGCCAGCATTGAAAGCAACAAAACTCAGGATACAATGGTATTACCCAGATTGGCTTTGCGCAGCAACAATAAAGTCTATGTTGTTAATGATGACAGTAAACTTGAAATTAGATTAGTCAATGTATTGTCAACTACAGATAAATTTGTACACATTTCATCAGGCGTTAAAGCCGGTGAAAAAGTAGTGACTTCTACTGTTCCCATCGTAACTGAAGGCATGGACGTAAAAGCTTTAACTAAAGAAGAAGCTGCAAATATAGTAGAAACCATTAAAAGCCAAGGATAACACATGAATAATTTAATCGCTTGGTGGGCTAAAAACCCAGTTGCAGCAAACCTGGTAATGGTTGGTCTTTTTGTTGCTGGAATAATTGGTTATGGAAATTTAGAAAGAGAAATGGACCCACAAGTCCGTTTCCCTGGGCTACAAATCCAAGTCAATTGGCTTGGAGCCACTCCTCAAGATGTAGAAGAACAAATAGTCTCGCGAATTGAAGAATCTGTTCGTGATTTGGATGAAATAGAATGGGTGCGCTCTTCTTCAGGAGAAGGGCAAGGTCAAGTGTATATATTGGCTAATCAAAATGCAGATTTCACCCAATTCATGAATGATGTAAAAATCAGAGTAGATTCCATCTCTTCTTTTCCAAATGACATTGAACAGCCCACTGTAAATCAATGGGTTAATCGAGATGAATACATAAGGGTTGCTATATCAGGTGAGTTAGGCGAAAGAGAGTTAAAACATTTAGCAGAGAAATTAAGAAGAGAAGCCGCTCAACTGCCCTCTATTAGTATTGTTGAATTGTTCGGCACTCGAAATGAAGAAGTTTCCATTGAAATTGGAAAAGAGTCATTGCGCCGCTATAAACTCACATTTAGTGATGTGGCAAATGCCATCAGAAATAGCTCGATTAACCAATCAGCAGGATCTGTTAGAACTGAAATTGGTAATTTCAAGCTAAAAGTTCGTAATCAAGCCAATACGCAAGAAGATTTTGCCAGTATTATTGTGAGAGAAACAGCAGATGGTGGCATTATTCGTGTAGGAGATGTGGCAACGGTTATTGATGGTTTTGAAGACAATCCTATATTAGCTACACTTAATGGTGAACCAACCATTCTATTACAAGTCATGACTACAGAAACCATGGACATTGTTACAGCTTCTGAATCTATCAGAAATTGGATAGAAAAGCGTCAAAGCACATTACCAAGCGGAACAAAACTTACATTATGGACTGATCAAGCAGAAGATTTTAATGGTCGCATGGCCACCATTAGTAGTTCAGCCTTAATGGGGTTAGTTCTGGTCATCTTTATTCTTATGTTAACTCTAAGACCAAAAGTAGCATTATGGGTGGCGGTTGGTATAGCAACTGCTTATGCCGGGGCTTTTGTATTGTTACCATCAGTTGGTGTGTCATTAAATATGCTTTCTACCTTTGCCTTTTTATTGGTATTGGGTATTGTTGTTGATGATGCCATTGTCGTCGGAGAAGGAATACACAGTGAATCTGATCGGTTAGGCGGAGGTGTGCAAGCCTCGATTGCAGGTACACAAATGGTTTCAAAACCCGTTATTTTTGGTGTATTAACAACCATTATGGCATTTCTTCCTTGGTTATTTTTAGGCGGTTCAACAAGTGAATTTACCAAACACATTACTTGGGTTGTTATCTTAGCATTGGTATTTTCATTGGTTGAATCTTTATTAATTTTGCCATCACATTTAGCCAATATGCGCCCAAGAACTAAGAAAAGTTGGTTCAATACATTCCAAAAAGGCATAGCAAATAGCATTACAAATTTTGCTCAAAATAAATACCGTAAAATGGGCCAATGGAGCCTAAGAAACAGGTATTTTACAGCCAGCGTATTTATTGGCATACTGGTTATTACTTTTGGATTATTTGGCAGTGCATGGGTCAAGAAAAGCTTTATGCCTGAAATTGAATCTGATGAAATTGTGGTAAATGTGGTTTTACCTGAAGGAGCCCCTTATTCTCGTGCGTTAGAGATTCTTGCCCAATTACAAAAAGCCGAACAAGAATTGGTTGATGAAGTCAGTGCATTAAATGAAGGTGAAGGTAAACTTATTGAAAATTGGTACACGCGATCTCGCCGCGACAGTGTTTTAGCCATTGTTAAACTAGTCCCGCCAGAAGAACGTGAAATGACCACAAAAACTGCTTCAATCCGATTAAGAGAGTTAATTGGTGATATATTTGATGCACGAGAAGTATCGGTTAATTATACCCAAGGAAACAATGATCCAGGATTTGAAGTATCTGTGCGTCACCCTGACTTAAATGTATTGCGCGCAGCCACACATGATTTAGAAGAGCAGTTACGTTCATATGAAACTTTATACGATATACGCAATAACCTTATTGGTGTATCTGATGAAATAAGAATTAGTCTAAAACCAGGAACAACTAAATTAGGTCTAACATTAGCAGAAGTCAACAAACAAGTCCGCCAAGCCTATTTTGGTGAAGAAGTACAACGCTTACCAAGAAATGGTCAAGACGTACGTGTGCGGGTTAGGTATCCTATTGAAGCCAGGCAATCGATTGAAAGCTTAAAAGATTTTCATGTGACAAATTCAGCTGGTGTTGAAATCCCATTGCTCTCTATTGCTGATTTAGAGTATGCTCCTGGAATAAAGCAGATTCAACGTTGGAATGGTAGCAGAGCCTCACGTGTTAGTGCTGATTTAAAAACCAATGTCAGTGATGAAATAATGAAAGACTTAGAGGCCAATTTTTTTCCAGAATGGGAACAAAAATACCCTGGCATTCAAAAAGGTGCGGTTGGTCAAGCAGATGGTCAAAAACGCTTTGTTAAAGAAGTAACTGGACTTTACTTTATGGCGTTTTTTGCCATGTATACTTTGTTAGCAGTAGCTTTTAAGAGTTATTCTCAACCGATCCTAATCCTTATAGCCATGCCGTATGCATTTGTAGGAGCTGTGATAGGTCACATGTTTATGGATTTAACCATGGCCATATTTTCTTATTTTGGAATTGCGGCAGCTGCGGGGGTGGTGGTCAATGACAATCTGGTATTGATGGATTATTGTAATAAACTCAAGGACAAAGGCATGCCTCCAGAAGAAGCCATCATTGAAGCTGGTGTGGTCAGATTTAGACCCATCTTATTAACCTCTGTGACTACAATTGCAGGCTTACTACCAATGATGTTAGAGCGATCAATTCAAGCCGCGTTTTTACAACCCATAGTGGTCTCATTGGCATTTGGTGTTTTACTTGCTTTCTTTGTCACCTTGTTTATGGTTCCTGCATTGTATGGCATAGGATTAGATATTAGCGGTGCCAGACTCAGGTCTTTAACAAAGCTTAAAGGTATGGTTTCGAAAGAAATAGAACATGAGGAAGAAATAATTATTGCTCCGAATAAATTAGCCGATGAGAAGATTACAGAAAAGGATTTACTCAAACAACAGTAATTGTATAAACCAGCTCTCTCTTATTCAGGATAAGGACATCCTGGGTAAGTTTTATTTATGAAACAAGTCTTTTTCTATGTTCTTAAATGCTTTAAATTCGATGGCATTACCAGATGGGTCAAAGAAAAACATGGTGGCCTGTTCTCCAGGCTCTCCAGCAAATCTAATCGTAGGTTCAATTAGAAATTTAATCCCATAACCTACTAACTTCTCAGTTAAGTCTAACCACTGTTCCATTTTCAAAACCACTCCAAAATGTGGTATAGGCACCTGTTCTCCATCTACCGGATTATGATCGTTCTGAAAGTTATAGTTATTGACTTCATGACAAACCAATTGATGACCATAAAAATTATAGTCAACCCATTTTTCAGAGCTCCTGCCTTCTTTGCAGCCTAATAATTCACCATAAAAATGCCTGGCTTTTATCAGGCATCCTACTGGAATCGCAATATGGAATGGAGTTATATTTCTCATAATAATAAAACAAACTTAAATAGATTCGATAATCATACAATAAATTCACATAACGTTATATAATATCGAACGTTTTTAAGACAGCAAAATAGAATTAAATATGACACCGACCAGAAAAAAACGATTAATGGCAGTTATACTCATACTTATTGGTGTGGGCATTGCATCAGCATTAATCTTAACTGCTTTTAAAGAGAACATCCTATTTTATAAATCACCTACAGAGATTCTCGATGGAGATTTTCCAAAGGCACGAAATTTTCGTGTGGGTGGTATGGTTAAAAAAGGCAGTATCAATAAATCGACAACTTCATTAGATGTGAATTTCTTGGTAACAGACTATGCCAACGATATTGAAATTCAATACACAGGATTGTTACCAGATTTGTTTCGTGATGATCAAGGCATGATTGCAATTGGAAAATTAGATAAAGATGGTGTTTTTCAAGCTGAAGAAATTCTAGCAAAGCATGATGAAAAATATATGCCACCAGAAGTGGCCGATATGCTAGAAAACAAAAAAGACGAGCAATAATATGTTAGCAGAAATTGGTCAATTCACCTTAGTCATAGGCATGTTGTTTTCTCTGCTGTTAGCAGTGTTACCTTTATACGGCTATTTTACAAAAAATGATAATTTCATGCATACTGCAAGACCATTGGCATATATGCAGTTCCTATTCATATTGGTATCGTTTGTAATACTGGTCACCTTATTTGTTATACAAGATTTTTCAGTCCAATATGTCTGGCAGAACTCAAACAGTATATTGCCCATTCGGTATAGGATTTCTGCCACATGGGGTGCCCATGAAGGCTCGATGTTACTGTGGTTACTGATTCAAACTTTATGGACAGGATTTGTGGCTTTCTATTCAAAATCATTGTCTAGAGGTCAGATAGCCAGAATTTTAGCAGTATTAGGCATCATATCTTTAGGGTTTGCTGCTTTCGTATATTTTATGTCAAACCCATTTATTCGAACTATTCCTGCTCCTATCGATGGAAATGATCTTAATCCATTATTACAAGACATTGGATTAATTATACATCCTCCAATTTTGTACATGGGATATGTTGGATTATCAGTGCCATTTGCCATTGCAATAGCTGCATTGATTGGTGGTAAAATTGACGAAACTTGGATTCGGTGGTCACGGCCTTGGACAAATGCTGCATGGGGATTCTTAACCTTTGGTATTGTATTAGGTTCATGGTGGGCATATTATGAACTCGGTTGGGGTGGCTGGTGGTTTTGGGACCCTGTTGAAAATGCATCTTTTTTACCTTGGTTAGCAGCCACTGCTTTAATACATGTTCAAGCTGTCAGTGAGAAACGTAATGCCTTTAGAGGTTGGACAGTACTTTTAGCTATACTGGGGTTTTCATTAAGTGTTTTGGGAACATTTTTGGTACGTTCTGGCATATTAACATCGGTTCATGCTTTTGCCAGTGATCCCAGCCGCGGTAAATTTGTCTTAAGCTTGTTAGCGATATATGCTGGTGGTGCACTCTTTTTGTATGCACTGCGTGTCAATAAACTCAAGTCTAAAATTGGGTTTGAATTGAGTTCTAAAGAAACCCTATTATTAACAAATTCGATTATATTTTTCTCAGCTTGTTTTTTAGTCTTATGGGGAACACTTTTCCCAATAATAGCTGAATCAATGAATTATAAAATATCTATTGGTGCACCGTATTTTGGTAGCATGTTCTTTCTAATTATGATCCCAATGGCAGTATTTTTGCCCTTTGGCATGATGTACAAATGGCGCAAAGATGAAATGAAACGTGTCGTCACATTGTTGTTGCCGCTTTTATTATTATCAGCAGTCTTAACAGTAATTACAGCCTGGTATTTTGAATTATATAAAATAAGATCTATTTCCTATATTTTTAATTCTTTCCCTGTGAATACTGGAAGAATTAAAGCCATTACAGGAATATTTGGCTCATATTGGGTTTTGACCTCTGTGTTATATTATTTTAAAGTATATAAAGGCAACTTAACCAGAGCGGTTTGGGGTATGCAAATCTCTCATTTTGGCGTGGCCATTTTTATATTTGGTGTGACCATGACTGAATACACTGATTTTGAAATTGACTCTTTAATGCACCCCAACGAAACCAAGATAGTTAAAGGTTATTCAGTTGAATTTAAAGGTGTAGAGAAAAAACAAATTGAAAACTATCAAGCCAATATAGGCCACTTTGTTGTTAAAAAAAATGATGAGTTCGTTGCTGTTATGGAACCTCAAAAACGTGTTTATGTACGCAGTGGGAACCCAATGACAGAAGCAGCCATTGATCCAGGCTTTACCCGTGACTTATATATTTCTTTAGGTGAACAAATCAATACACAAGGTGGTTGGGCTGTCAGAATTTATATAAAACCTTATATAAGATGGATGTGGGGTGGAGGTATTTTAATGATGCTTGGTGGTTTCTGGGCTGCAACGGATAGGCGTTATTTCCGTATGGCTAAAAAACGCAAACAAGAAAATATTGATACGTATTTAGCCTCATGAATAAAACAGTAATAAAAGCTTTAATACCCTTATTGATATTTTTATCCTTAGTTATATTATTGTATAGCGGATTAGGTAAAGACACGCGTTTATTGCCTTCTGCTTTGATTGACAAACCGATCCCAGAATTTAATGTCCCATCATTATTAACTGGTAAAAGAATAGATAATGAAACACTTAAAGGGCAAATGTATTTACTCAATGTATGGGCCAGTTGGTGCCCCAATTGTCGTATTGAACACCCAATAGTAACAGAATTTGTTAGACAAAACATTATTCCAGTATACGGGTTAAATTATAAAGACGAACCTGCTGATGCCAATGCTTGGCTTAATCAATTTGGTAATCCTTATAAGGATATATTGGTTGATATTGATGGCTTAGTTGGGATAGATTTTGGGGTATATGGAGCACCAGAAACATTTTTAATTGATGCTCAAGGCATAATTCGTCATAAAATTGTCGGTGAGTTAAATCCTTATAATATCCAAAATGAAATACTACCTTTAATTAAAAAATACAAATAAGAACCATTTATTTAAATTTAAAATTATGAAAAAATTACTATTACTACCTTTACTCATACTAACATTTTCTACTTCGGCCATAGATATCCATGAATTCGAAACCGAAGAACAACGCCTTGATTACCAACAACTCACAGAAGAATTACGATGTTTGGTTTGCCAAAACCAAAACATTGCCGATTCGGATGCTGGATTAGCAAAGGATTTAAGAAATGAAGTTGCAAAGTTGATAAAACAAGGTCAAAATCAAATCCAAATAACCGATTATATGGTACAACGTTATGGTGAATTCGTCACTTATAGCCCTCCCGTGGGAACTCATACAATTGTATTATGGGTAATGCCCTTACTGGTTTTTTTAATTGCCGCATTTGTATTGATTAGAGGCATCAAAAGAAATTCCGCTCAAGCAAATCATTCAGAGGATGATTCATGAATACAAATCTAGTTATAATACTTTCATTGATACTTATAGTTGGCTTAATTTTATTTTGGTTGTTTTTTAGAAAATCTAATAATACCCAAAAGTTATCTGAAAAATTTTTATTAGAAGCTTTAGCTGGTCAAGACTTAACCCCTGAACAAAGAACAGATAAAGAACAACAACTCTCGAATCTGTTACAGAAAAAAAACCAACCACAATCTAAACTTATATTAATATTGGTGGCTGTTATTATTGTTCCAAGCAGTTTAATATTATATAAGGCTTATGGAAATCCTGAGGCCATTAATTACGTTAATAACAATACACAACCAAACCAAACAGGTCAACAAGCTCAACAAGCTCCAGCTCCTCAAATGAGCATGCAAGAAGCAGTGAAACAACTTGAAGATAGATTGGCTCAAAACCCTGATGATGTAGATGGGCAAATGTTGTATGCCAGGTCACAAATATCCATGAAGGCTTATGGTAAAGCAGTTAAAGCCTACAGAAAAGCCAATGAGTTAGCACCGAATGAACCCGTTATATTGACTGAACTGGCCGAGTCAATCGCCTTGTTTAATAATAACCGCAGTTTTTTAGGTGAACCAGAAACATTGTTACAACAAGCCGTTGCACTTGATGATACAAACCAAAAGGCTTTGTGGTTATATGGCATGATTTTTTACGAAAAAAAGGACTTTGTAAAAACCAATGAATTGTGGACAAAACTTTATGGACTATTGGACAATGATAATGCCAAAGCACAATTACAACAACAACTTAATGACGTTCAATCAAAGCTAGGTATCACACCTATAGTAGATCCTGATTCAACATCACAAGTGGCAGATCAAGATAATAATAGCGAAAATTCATTTAATTTAAACGTGAATATTAGTTATAACAGTGATGCCCTGCCGCCATTAGAAGTTAAGCGCGCAACATTATACCTTTATACTAAAGCTACTTCAGGCATGCCAATGCCCATTGCAGTTATTCAAAAGCCCTTAAATGTCATGACAAATGCTTTTCCAATGAAATTATCATTGAGTGATTTAAATAACTTGCAGCCAACTAGGAAACTCAGTGAATTTGACAGCGTTGTTATTGGTGCCAGAATTAGTTTTACAGGCAATGCTACAGCATCTGCTGGAGACTTACAAACTACCGAGTTAAAAATCGATTTACCTTATACAGAAACAGTTGAATTAGTCATCGATAAAGTAAAGGAATAGTATTATTCTTTTACTTTGTTTTAATTTCACTTAAATCATTCTTCATCATCTTCTGATTTTTGCGCTTCCTTGTCCCACCGGTCATTATTTTTTTATGCGCTTTTTTTCATTATCGTAGTATAGTCAATCTAAAACACACCAATCCAAAGGATTCTTTTCTAAATACTGCCTACTATCGCTTATAAATGTCAAATTCTCATTGAAAAAGTATTAATGAAAAATTGAAAAACTAACAATAATTAACATATAATTTTGAATCGACATTTTTGTGGCTGTCTCTTATACACATCTGACGCTGCCGACGATCTACTCTGTGTAGA
>CAJXVJ010000042.1 GCA_913061105.1 uncultured Alcanivoracaceae bacterium
TCTACACAGAGTAGATCGTCGGCAGCGTCAGATGTGTATAAGAGACAGATACAGAAGTATTAATTATTTTTAATCGTTGGTATCTTGAGTATCTTTATCATCATCTTGATTGTCTTTGTCATCATCCTGAGTGTCTTTGTCATCTTTGTCATCTTGAGGGAAAAGAGCACAAACAAAATCTTGTGTTTTTAAGCTTATATGTTCAATTAAGCATTCTTCAATTTCTAAATCTTTTAACATGACTTCCACATTGTCATGCTGTTTAATGGAAGTGTTTTGGCCGATTTCTTCTAGTGTTTTTATTGCTAAGCTCATGTTTAACCTTTTTTATTGTGAAATTAGCATATGATATTAACATAGAGAATCTTTTTAATCTACAAGTTAATGGCCTAGATAATTGTTATGCTCAGAATGTATTAAACTGCTATTTTGTATAAATTTTATGAAACCTTTCAGCAGTTAAAAGCCATTTAATTTTTGAATGATTTGATTTGCTATCAACAAAACGATTAATTTCATGGAATCCTATGGCTTTAGTGGCACGATTGGCTACTTTATTGCTTTCATTGCAAAAAATAACGATAGATTTTATGTTTAATTCATTAAAGGCATATTGCATAAGAAGATAGGTTGCTTTATAAGCATAACCTTTATTTATATAGGGTTTTAAAATCATAACTCCCAGTTCGACGTGATTTTTTTCGGCTTGATTCCATAATAATCCTATCATTCCATATCTTTGGTTATCGTGCTTGGCTCTGATAACATAAAATAAATTTTTAGGCTGATCGTTGTGGGCTTGATTGATACATAGTTTTAACATCTTTTTGCATTCTTTAGGGGTAAAGGCTGGACCCACATTTTCCATGATGTGTGGATCAGAATAGAGGCTAATAAACAAATCAGAATCATTGTTTGTAACAAGTGTTAAATAGAGTAAATCGGATTGAATCATATTATGTGTGTTTCAGTCGAATAATATCGGGCTTTCATATTAATATTTTAACATGTTTTTAAGCCTCAACAACTTGTAATCTCTGGGATAATTTTACTGTTTTACTATGATCCTTTGATTGATACGGCTCTATGAATTTAATTTGTTTGCTATAAATAATCCTTTTAATACTAAATCAGGGACAATTTCATCGAATATGCCGGCATTTCGATAAATAGAAGTGAAACCCCCTGTTCCAATAATTAAGGGTTTAGTGCCTTTAAAAGTTTGTTGGGTTAAATTATATATGATTTCTTTCATGGCCCCTAAAGAGCCATAATACAAGCCAGATTGAATGCTATCATTGGTTGTTTTGCCTAATGTTTGTTGTTTTTCAATAATTTCAACTGAGCCCAATTTTGATGCACCTGAAGCCAATGCCGACATGGATAATTTTAAACCGGGTAAAATGACCCCACCTAAGTAATTTTTGTTGGCTGTAATGGCACAAAATGTGGTAGCAGTACCCAAATCAATTACAATGGCATCTTTTTTTGGAAAAATATGGGTTATGGCAATGGCATTTGCAATTCTATCAGCTCCAACCTCTTGAGGGTTTTTATAACTGACTTGTAGTCCTGTTTTGGTACCAGCTTGTAGAATAAAAGGCTCAACTCCAAAATATTTTTGACAACAAGCACTGATAGAATATATAACTTCAGGGACTACACTGCATAATGCTATAGAGATAATCTCGTGAGGATCTATGCTATTTTCTCTCAAAACACTGCGTAAAAACACACCATATTCATCTGATGATGCGCCAGTTTTTGATGCTTTTCTAAATTGAAATATTAGATTGTCACCATCAAATACACCGCCATGCATATGGCTGTTACCTATATCTAAACATAATATCATAATGCTTTCTCCAGAATAGCAAGACACAAATCTTTGGTTGTATGACAAGGAATCATTGTGTCGTTTGATTGATAAAAATTAAATGAATGCTTGATATCACTGATTTCTGATAAGTCATTGTGCGCAACATAATCAATATCATCTTGGTTTAATAGCTTTAGTATTGCTGATTTTCTAACTAAAGAATCATCAGTGTTAGTTAGTTTGAATGCAACCACTTTTAATTTTTTATTGAGTGACCAACCTCTAATTTTTTGTACCAATTTAGGATTTTTGGATAAATTTACAGTCATGTTATTTGATGAAGGTAATTTAGAATCTCTATTTGTGGTTATTTCATTATCATTAATAATAACAGATTGAACCTTAAAATCACTGATAGCTGCGGCATGTATGATAATGTCATATTTTTGCTTTTTTAATTGAGATTTTAGCTGGTCGGATAATTCGCTGAATGTTTCATAAAACACCTTTTTACAAAGCAGTTTAGGTTGTACTGAATTGATTGCTCCCAACCATGTGACATTGTATCCATGTGATGTATAAAAATCAGCAATATGAGCGCCAGTTTTGCCAGTACTTAGGTTTCCTATGTATCTCACTCCATCAATAAATTCTCGGGTTCCACCAGCTGTAACAATGATGTGTTTATCACTCTTAACCATAATGGCTTTATTAATGTCTTCAATTTCCATCATTCTCCCACTTCCTGTTTCTCCACAGGCCAAGTCACCATCTTGCGGTGATAAGATGGTGATTCCCCATTCATTTAATAAAGACAGAGATTTTTGAGTCGCTGGGTACTCCCACATTTTGGTGTTCATTGCCGGAGCAATATACATTGGTTTATAGAGTTCTTGAGCCGCAATCCATGTAGTCGTTATGACATCATCAGCGGTACCATTTGCTAATTTATTAATGGTATTGGCTGTAGCGGGTGCAAGAACTATAATGTCAGTTTGTCGACTAACATTAATATGATCCATCATGTTATTAGTTTCAAATACAGAAGTCATAACAGGGTTTCCACTCAGGCCTTCTAATGTTGCTATGCCTACAAACTCTAGTGCGCTATTACTGGCAACAACTTTTACATCGTGTCCATTCTTTTTCCAAAGGGAAATTAATCCGCTGGCTTTAGCACAAGCTATAGATCCGGTCATTAAAAGTAAAATATTCATTGTGTTGCCTGTTGTTTGAAATGATAAGGGACGTTATCGATTAACCTTATATCACCTAAAAAAGCAGCCACCAATAAACGGTTATCCATGGTTTCTATATAATCAACTTTAAACCCTAAAGTGGATAATTGTTGATGTATCTGTTCTTTTGAAATGTCCTTTTGGATGGTTTTGTACAGTTGCGGGGCCAATTTTCTTTGTTGTTTATCTAAACGTAAATTACGAGAACTCATTGCAAGGCCATCAATTTCACGAATAATGGGGCAACCGATAACTTGAGGTTTCATAAAAAAAGCATCAACCATTTTACGAATTAAAGTTAATTGTTGGTAATCTTTCTCACCTAAGTAAACTTGAGTCGGTGAGACAATATTGAGTAACTTCATGACTACAGTTAAAACACCATTGAAATGGCCTTCACGGTGAGCACCACAATACAGATTGCTTAAATTATTTTCTTGAACTTGGAAAGTATAATTATCAGCATAAATTTCAGAGTATTTAGGTATGAAAACAGCATCAACTCCATTTTCTTTTAATTGCTTAATGTCCTCATTTAAATGATTTGGATAATTGTTTAAATCAGAAACCTGATCAAATTGAGTCGGGTTGACATAGATACTGACTATTGACTTCATATTGTCATTGATAGATTGATTAATCAAAGACATATGTCCAGGATGTAGTGCACCCATAGTGGGAACAAAACCAATGCTTTTTGAATTTAACTTTGATCGGTAGTTATTGAAATCTTTTAGGGTTGTTAAGATCTTCATGAGTAACTTTCTTTTGAACTTGGGAATTGAGAATCTTTCACGTCTTTATCAAATTCGTTAAATGCTTGCAGGAACAACTGTTCAGCATTCAAGTATTTTCGCACAAACTTTGGTTGAAAATCACCCGACATACCCAACATGTCATTGATAACCAGAACTTGTCCATCAACACAATCTCCTGCTCCAATACCTATGGTTATTATTTCTGTTTGTTTTGCTATATCTTGACTTAATGTTGAAGGCACACATTCCAATACAACTGCAAAACAACCTGCTTTTTCTAATGATTGGGTATCATTTATAATCTTAATTTTATCTTCATCAATTTTGCCTTGAACTTTGTAACCGCCTAATGAATTAACAGATTGTGGGGTTAAACCCAAATGTCCCATAACAGGAACACCCGATTGGACAATGTGTTTTATTAATTCTAAATTACCATCAAAACCTTCTAGTTTAATGGCATGTGCTCCAGCTTTCATAATCTTTTCAACGGCTGTCATATTGTCACTTAAAGATTTCCTAAAAGACATAAAGGGCATATCACCCACTATAAATTTATCAGGAGCGCCTTTAGCAACAGCTTTGATATGTAGGGCCATGGTAGCAACGTCAATGGGTAAGGTAGAATTGTGTCCGTGCATGACCATTGCGGCAGAATCCCCTACTAAAATCATATCTATGTTCGATTGATTAATTATCTTAGCAGAACTGTAATCATAACAAGTCAACATGGAGATTTTTTTATTGTCGTATTTTAGTTGTTTAATTTGATTAATATTCATTGTACTTGCTCTTTAATATTTGAACTATTGTGAGATTGGTTATTGGCTTTTAGGATTTGTGCATAATTAACAAAGCATTTATACAAGCCTTCCATTGGGCTATTTTTTAACACATGTAAATGTTTCTTTACAGTTGTAAAGTCACCGCGCTGTATAGGGCCAGTGGTAGAGTTCTTTGGATTAGATATAAAGTTAAAGGTATTTTGTAGCAAATATGGAAATAAAATATTATCTGGCAGGTGCATTTTTTTGGTTAATTCAGTAGCAGTATCTCTCATAAGCATTTGGGTAAAATTACCTGCCATAACACACATGGCATGGTAATAGGCTTTATCGCCTTGATTAATACCATAAAAAGGATTGGCCAATTGAGGAAATATGTCACTGAAATCAGTACCCTCATCGCAAACAAATGGGATGTTTTGGTAAGTTTCTAAATCATATAAATTGTGGGAAAATGTCATTAATGGATGGCATCCAATTATCTCAGAAGACGATAATGCACCTGAAAAATGCACCACTGTCTTTTTATTAATAAATGGATTGTCACTTACAAATTGTTCTATGGCATTATCAGATATAAGTAATATAACAACATCTGATTTATTTACATAAGATTGTAATTGATTTATAGTTTGCTTACGCGACCAGCATTTGTAGTCGATCTCAAGCAAAGAGAAATATTGACATAAATGTTGAGACATTTTGCCATCACCAACAATTGTATATTGTATGGTATTTTTTGTGTTAGGTACCCGTCGATTCACAGATCAAGTCCTCATGTTAGTTTAAATTTTTAAGTCACTGTTCTTATGAATCAGTGCTGTGTATAATTATAGTGATGATTGCTGAATATTCAATGAATAGCGTATTTTGTTATAGTTATTTCTTTGAGACAGCTATGGCCAAACACGTTAACACCTGCCAAACGATAAAACCGACAGCATTGACCATACTTGATTGTGCATCTATCGTTATAGAAAAGATATAACCAGCTACTAAACCAAGAATAATTAACAATGGATAGGCAGAATTAGCTAATCTGATTTGGGCAATAAGTTTAACCGCAATCCCTGTTAGCAAAGCGCCTAATCCCCCAGAAACAGTAATGGCCCATTCAATATCCAAATTTAAGGAAAAAACTTTATAATTATTTACGGCTAAATTGACCATAGACGTATAAATGGCAATGCTGGCAATAATCATCAAGACTGATTTAAGCCAGTTTTTTCGTTTTTGAAAAGGAACCATCACCAGAACTGCAAAGATAATGCCTATAAAAATGTCGATTAAGGAGATATCAGCGTAAATTGTTCGGTTGAGATTTTCTAGGTATGAGATAGGAAAAACAAGGGCGCCAGAAACAGCAGCGAGTAATAATCTATTGATCAATGGGATATTATAATATTTCATCATCCATTTATAATATCATAAATGAATGATGAATGTAAATAATGAAATATTTGCCTATAATTCATTTCCTAAACGATCAAGCACAATGGGCTCTCCATATCCTAGCTGGCTCATTCTCTCTAACTGTGTTTTTGCATCTCCAACAATCACATATATCATGTTTTTTTCATTTAAGTTTGATTCAATAATGCCCCTGGCTTGGGTTAAAGTTAAAGATTGTAACTGTTCTTGATTTAACTCTAGGAATTCATCTGCATATCCATATTGATTAATGGTGGTGATAATCCCCATTAATTGTCTCAGAGTTTCATACTTGCGACTGTCACCTTTAAGAATTAGATTCTTCGTTACCTTCAATTCTTCATCAGAAAATGTTTGGTGGTAATTGGCCAATTGGTCCTTAATAATTTCTAATGATTCAAGTGTGACATTGCTTCGAACCTGAGAAGCAGCAATAAATGTTCCATCATATAGGCTAGGTGTTATTCCAGAGTATGCACCATAGGTGTAACCTTTCTCAATTCTTAATATTTGTGTCAGGCGGGCACTACTGCCACTGCCCATGCGGTTATTGACTATATTTAATCTATTGAAGTTTTTATCTGTTGCATTGAGTGTGGCTTTACCAACATAGACTGCAGATTGTTTGGCATCTGGGAAGTCAACAAAAAAGATTTTAGGCGTTGAAACACTATCAATAGATTCCATCACTGGAAACTCAATCGTGTCATTTTTGTGCCAGTTTTTATTTATTTTTGATAACGATTGAATCACCTCATCATTATCATAATCACCTACAATTTGAAATGAAGACTGATTGATTGAAAAATTATTTTTATAATAATTTATAACATCATCTAATTTAATTTCGGTCACAGTCATCTCATTACCACCGGAATTTTGCCCCAATATATGCCCATCACCATAGAGTTGTTTCATCATAACATTGCGGGCAACTGAATTTGGGTTAGCCAGTGAAGCTTTGATTCTCGTCAACCTGGCATTTTTTAATCGAATAAAATCAGATTCATCAAATCTCGGATTTAAAATGATATCAGTAACAATATCGATGGTCTTTTGGTAATTTCTTTTTAACGTTGTACCGTAGATGTTTATCCCTGTTTTGGATGAACTGACGTTAATGGTTGAGCCTAATAAACCAATGGCATCTTCCAGTTCTGCTGGTGTTTTGGTCAGTGTTCCTTCATTCATCATGTTTGCTAATAGGTGAGAGGTTCCGAGTTTATTATCTTCATCTAACAATTGGCCGCCTTTGACATTGATGTTAAAGTTAATTAGTGGCGTTTCTTTTAATTCTATACCAGAAATTTTAATACCTCGGCTTGTTTTTGTGTGCCAAATTTCAGGAGATTCTCTTTGCGGTAAATCACTTAAAGGGGGTTCGCTGCGGTCATGAGTAGATGGAGTTTTAACAAAATCTGGGTCATTGTCTTCTTCAAATTGTTTTTCTTTGCCTTGGGTAATTTGTTCTTCTACCACATTGGCTTTTATTGATTCTTCGACTATTAACTCAATTTCATTTTTAGGAACAAAACTGGTAATAATAGCATTTTGGTTCTTGATATATTTATTATAAACGCGTTTGATGTCTTCATCTGTCACCGCTAAAATATTTTTAATGTCTTGTTTAATAAAAGCGGGATCGCCAGCATACTCACTATAAATTCCCAATTGAAAAGCTTTACTTAAAATACTGGATATTCCATTATAAAAACTTGTTTCTTGGTTGGCCTTAATTTTAATTAAGTCGTTTTCTCTTATGCCTTGGTCTTCAAATTTTTTCATGGCGACTTGAATTGAATCATAGACATCATCTAAATCAATATCAGCATTTGCAGTCACAGAAATAGTAAAAGTCCCAGCCAATTCACTTGCATTATGGTATGAATTTACTGAAGGGGCCAATTTATTTTCTTTAACAATGGTTGTGAATAATGGAGACTGTTTGCCATCAGACAATATGTAACCCAGCGCATCTAAAGCATAAGCATCTTTGTGGTATTGTTCTACTGTTGGGAAGGTGATAGAAATAGAAGGTAATTTTGCAAAATTATCTAAATGGTATAATTTCTTTGTTTCAGCTAACGACACAGGCATAGGATTGAGATCTTCGATGGCAGGAGAAGCTTTGATTTCTCCAAACCATTTTTTAACGGAATCCTTGGTTTGTTGCATATCTATATCACCAGCTATGACAAGTGTGGCATTGGCAGGAATATAAAATTGTTGATAAAATTCTCTAACATCATCTAATGTAGCATTTTGTAGGTCTTCTAAATCTCCTATAACAGTCCAGTTATAAGGGTGGCCTTTTGGATAAAGGGCTTTTCTGATAACATGACCTGTGTGGCCGTAAGCACGGTTATCTACTCTTTGTCTTTTTTCGTTTTTAACAACTTGTTTTTCTCTTTCTAAAGTACCTTCAGTTACGGTATTAATCATATAACCAAATCGGTCTGAGTCAATCCACATGAGTTTTTCAAAGGCATCTTTTGGAACCACTTCATAATATTGTGTGCCATCACTCCAAGTTCCACCATTACGTGTTCCACCCAACTCAGGTATCATTTTTCTATTGGCGCCCATGGGTACGTTTTCTGAATTATTAAAAGCCATGTGTTCAAAAAAATGTGCGAACCCAGTGCGACCAGGCTTCTCTCTGTTTGATCCAACATGAACAATTGTCGCTATTGCGACTATTGGATCAGAATGGTCTTCGTGCAAAATAACATTTAAGCCATTGTCTAAAGTAAATTGTTGATAAGGCACATCAAAGTTCAGTTCACTAACAACTTTGTCAGCTTCATTTGTGGATTGATTAAGGACAATATTTTCAGTTTTTTTAGGTTGGCAAGCAACCAATACGAAAAGGAATATTAAAAATGAGAATTTCATAGATTTATGCATGATAAGTGTGGATCATTTGAAAAGACCATATTGTAAATTAATATGACAATATTTTACATAGACCATTAGTCATTAATCAAATGAGTGAATAAAGCCATTTTTTGTAAACAATTTATGAAAAATGATAATAATTGATTGGTTTAATCATGTATGCTAATATGTTGTTATATATGGAATATTGAACCTTTTGTTTATGTTGAAACAGCCTTTGTTAGACAGAAAAAACATCTTTGATGCTTTAAACTTAAAATTAAGCTTAGTTTATGTGTTGATTTTAATATTCTTTTGTGTCCCAATTTCAAATTCCCAACAATTGCCATTTTCCCATCTGAGTATCTCAGATGGTCTTGAAGATACAGTTATTTTTGCCATTGAACAAGACCAAAAAGGCTTCTTGTGGATTACCACAAGAACTGGTATTAATAGATTTGATGGTGATCAGTTTTGGAGGTATGGTGAAGACGAAGGTTTGCCCCATAATTTGGCCAGAGACATTCTTAAAATCGCAGATGGGACATTGTGGGTTGCAGGAGAACGTGGTGTCGCATGGTTTGACGGTGAAAAGTTTAACGCACTGCCTGATTGGCCTGAAAAAACAACTGCCAGGGCTTTCCAACAATCCAGAGATGGTACTCTTTGGGTCGCCACTTATGGCTCAGGTGTTTTGCAAGTCTCCACAGGTGACAATCCAAAAATAATTAAACAATATAATTCCGAAAATGGCCTGCCATCCAATAATGTGCGGACTATTTTTATTGATACAAACGATAATAAATGGTTAGGGCTATCGAACAATGCCGTGCTCATAAAAGATGAAACCATACAAATCGTTGAATTAAAAACCAAACAATCTGAAATCAGAACAATATACCAACACCATGATGGCGAAATCTGGGTTGGAACCAGGCATGGCGTTGCTTTTTATAACGGAGAAAATTTCGTTAGATTAGAATTCGATGTGGATTTGAGTCAACAAACCATCAATAGCATCACCTTGGATCACTCAAAAAACGTTTGGATAGCAACCAGGGGAAATGGAATCTATAAAATAGCTATCGATGGTAAAGTAACACACTTAGATATGTCTGATGGTTTACCAGACAATAGCATTAATACAATATTTCAAGACAATGAAAACAACATGTGGTTCGGCACATATGGTGGTGGAATAGCCAGATTAAGTACTTCAAAAGTTGTCAATTGGAAGGCCCAAACTGGATTGCCGAACCCCAATGTTTATGCGATTGCAGAAGATAAAAGTGCTTGTATATGGATTGGAACAAATGGTAATGGAGTTAGTAAACTTTGTGATGGTAAATTTTCTCATATTACAAAAGATGAAGGATTGGCCCACAATAAAGTATTGTCTACAATTATTGATAATAATGGTGATCCATGGTTCGGTACACTAGATGGAATCAGTCATTTACATAACCAAAGTTTTGTTAGTTATGGTGAAATCAATGGCATGGCAGGAATGGTCAGCTATCAAATAATTCAAGACGATGATGGCAGTTATTGGATTGCTACAAATAACGGTTTGAATCATATGGTTAATGGCCGGTTTATCCAGTATGGGAAATCAGAAGGACTACCTGATAACAGGGTTAACCGTATCTTACAATCTAACACTGGTGGATTATGGCTAGCGACAGCCAATGGATTATCAAAGTTTAATGATGGGAAATTCACAAACTGGACTACCGATGATGGGTTGCCAGCAAACTTCATCAATGATTTATATGAAGAAAAATCAGGCGGTTTATGGATTGCAACCAATAATGGATTGGGTTTTTTCCAAGATGGGAAATTTAAAAAATGGACCAGTAAAGACGGATTATCACACAACAATGCTACTGTGATTTTGCCAGGTAACAATGGTGATATTTGGGTGGGAACCAATCGTGGAGTGTCAATTTTTAATGGAGAAAACTTTACCGTGATTACATCACGTGAAGGATTGGTATTCGATTTAATCAAT
Source organism: uncultured Alcanivoracaceae bacterium (assembly GCA_913061105.1). Lineage (GTDB taxonomy): Bacteria > Pseudomonadota > Gammaproteobacteria > Xanthomonadales > Marinicellaceae > NORP309. The sequence goes on from CAJXVJ010000042.1 coordinate 10,920, forward strand.
CGAGGGGCAGGCTACCGTGACCCACATGGGAATTTATGGTTTGGAACAGGAGAAGGCATGAGTAGGTTTGCATCAGATTATAAAACTGGCGCAAGCAACCCACCACCAGTGCATTTATTGTCTGTCAGGAACAATACAAAAGTGATAAATTTATTTGAAAACCCCACTATTAAACAACAAAACAGCAGTTTACATTTTGATTATTCTGCTATCAGTTTCCAAAGAGCCCCTGATGTCATGTACCGATATAGATTATCAACTGGTGCCAATGAAGCTTGGCGAGAAACCAGAATTAGAGAACTGAGAATTGAGTCACTGGCAGCAGGAAAATATACATTTGAAGTCACAGCGCGCATAGGGCAGGGCCAATGGAACACAAATCCAGCGACATTCAGCTTTACCATAGCACCTCCATTTTGGCAGACTATATGGTTTGGTTTGATGGTTCTTGCCTTGTTGATAGGTGCATTTTATATAAGAAATCACCGCAGTGCATTGCATGCCATCAAATTGGAAAATATGGTAGCAAAACGCACCCAGCAACTTGAAGAACTTAATCGCGGACTGGAATGGTACGCCAATCATGACAGTCTTACCAGATTAGCCAACCGCAATCAGGTGCATCAAAAGTTATCAGAATTAAAACCCAGCCAATCAGAATTACAGTTAGGAATAATCGTGATTGATTTAGACTATTTCAAAAGTATTAATGATAATTATGGACATTCGATGGGCGATAAAGCCTTAGAAGTTTTTGCAAACATGTTAAATCAAATGGTGCGCGATGACCAAATAGCAGCACGGTGGGGTGGAGAAGAATTTTTAATCGTATGTCCTAAGATCTCAGAAACACGATTAAAAGAATTTGCCAAGCAAATCTTAATTCATTGCAGAGATATAAAAATCCCATTGGAAGGTGGATCAAGTATAAAGATGCGTTGTTCTTTAGGTTTTACTCTGACGATACAAAGTCAGCAACAATTGTATTGGGAAAAAGCCATACAATTGGCAGATTTGGCGCTATACAATGCGAAACACAGCGGCAGGGATTGTGGCGTAGGTTATATGTGGCAAAACAAACCTGACAATAAAGCAGAGCTTGATCAAGCATTATCAGATTATAATACCGCGATAAATCAGGGCTTAATATCCAGGGTGGAAGTAAATTAAAATCTTTAACTGGGTTATTTTATCCGTTTACCATGTTTAATTACCATATCAACATCTTGCAGTAAGTTTATATACCGTAACACATCGCCTTTAACAGCAATAATATCAGCATATTTACCTTTTGTTATTGTGCCAACTTCTTTGTCTTTTTTCATCATTTTAGCGGGCCAATATGTAGCTGCTCGAATTGCTTCCATTGGCGAAACACCCATTTCCCTGACCCAAATATCAAGCTCGTTCCATGTGGATTGGCTATGAAATTTCAAAGGTATTCCACTATCAGTTCCAATCAATAAGACCAATCCTGCCTCTTGAAGTTGGGCAAATTTTCGCTTAAGTGTGGGTTTTCTTTTACTGGTGATTTGGAAATAAGGCAGGCGTTCAGGGTGTTCTATCGATTGTTTAATATCGTCGATAATAGGTTGTGGTAAACCATGATGCCAACTGTCATTGTCTAATTTTTCTGTGTTATTTTTCACATAATCATAATTAAAAAGTCCTTCTATTGTTGGGGTCCAATACAATGGACCTATATTCATTTGCGCTGTTCTTTCTTTTAATGCTTTTATAACATGTTCAGGATATTCTGGAGCAGTTGATAGGCCAGTATGTTCAAAATTATCAATGCCTGCTTTTACGCCCAAAATTATTTCCTCAGGTCTATGTGAATGGGCCACAACAGGCAGGTTATTATTATGAGATTCATCAACTACCGCCATGAACTCTGCTTCAGTCATTTGGTCTTGATCAACCACTTTTATTACATCAACACCGGCATCGGCTAACTTTTTGACTTTAGCACGGGCATCTTTAACACCATCCACTCCCCAGCGGTAGGCTTGAGTTCCTGGATAAGGTTCTTTTTGGATAAAGGGTCCTGATATATACAAAGTTGGCCCTGCAATTTCACCATCATTTATGGCCTTTCTGACAGACAACGATGCATCCAATGGTCCGCCTAAATCTCTTGCACTGGTAACACCTGCTAATAATAATTGTTCAGCAGATGCTGGCATAATGACTTTTTCAAACTGATCTTGATAAGTCGCTTGCCAATGATCATAATTGGCGTGTCCATTTATCATCAAATGTACATGCATGTCCCATAAACCAGGCAAAACACTCATGCCCTCAGTTGAGATAATTTCTGCACCTTCAGGAATTTCTAATTTGCCTATTTGGCCTACTGCTTCAATCTTTTCACCACGAATAATGACAATGCTGTTTTTTATGACATCGTCTTTATATCCATCAATTAATGTTCCTCCAACTAACGCTTTGAGTTCTCCTGCACTTAAAGAGGCAGAAGTGAGAAAAAATACAACAATTAATAAAGCTCTATTCATAAGTGACCCTCAATAAATTTTCAATTGAGAAATATAATAACATATTCTACATTTTTATATCTGTGTAACTGAGTTCAATCTATTCAAGTGGATAAATTTTAAAATTAGGGCAAAAGGATACTGACCAATTTTACTTCTTTTGCTTGAAATAATAAAATCATGTTTGGGCGCAATATTTAAGCAACAGTTAGTATTAAACCAAACACTAATGCGTGTTATTTATTTCAGTAAACCGAAACTATAAATACATTCTAATAGACAATTCACCCTAAATTAGATATTATACTTGTTCTATAAAAAAAGGGGATAGATTCAGAATGAGAAATATTGTATTTAAAATAATTTTACTATCGGTATTATTACCGAGCATTAGTTTTTCACAACCTTATTCAAGTAACATCACAACAAACAATGATTTCGATGCACCACGACACGCTGGTTCACTCGAGTGTGGATCTGAAGTCAATCCATTTACCAATTGTGGTTTTGAATCAGGTGATTTCACCGGTTGGGTGACATCAGACTTAAATGCACCATTTGTTCCATTACAGATTGTGGCTGGTGGATTAGATCCTGGCTTTGGTTTCTTTATCACAGCACCATCAGAAGGCACAAATGCAGCCTATTCTGGTTTTGATGGAGATGGTCCTGGCCGCATTGAAATTGCACAGGATATTCTTGTACCAAGCACGGCTGATGATTTGACATTTGATTATAGGGGGGCTTGGGAATTAACCACATTTGGAGCAACAATTGATCGTAACTTTGATGTTGAAATTCAGCCAAGTGGTGGTGGTGCAGCACTTCAAACCACAACAATATTGACAGCTCCTGCAGGGAATACGACCCTTGATACAGGCAGCTTAAGTGGATCAATTGACATGTCTGCTTATGCGAATCAATCAGTTAGGGTGGCTTTTGTATTAAATGTACCAGAGAATGGCACAGGTCCTGCTGCTCTACAATTAGATAACATTGCCATACAAGGCACTCTTAATGTTGATCCAGTTGCATCATTTACTTACAGTTGTAATGCCTTGGATTGTAGTTTTGATGCCTCAGGCAGTTCAGACAGTGATGGTTCTATCGTCGATTATTCTTGGTCATTTGGAGGATCTGGGGTTATGGCTAATAACACTTTCCCAGGAACAGGTTCATTTTCAGTGACCTTAACAGTTACTGATAATCTTGGTGGAATTGATACATCAACACAATCTGTTGGAGTAGTAGCCAATAATCCACCAACGGCATCGTTTACTTCAAGCTGTAACTTTTTGACCTGTAGCTTTGATGCATCAAGCAGTTCAGATAGCGATGGGACTATTACTGATTACTCTTGGTCATTCGGTGGTTCAGGTGTAATGGTTAATAATAGTTTTACTTTTTCTGGTGCACAAGACGTTACCTTGACTGTTACTGATAACAACGGTGCAACGGATTCAACAACTAACACTGTGGTACTGGCCCAAGTCGCTGTGCCCTTGTTATCCAATATTGGATTGATAGTTGCCTTTTCTGTGCTGTTATTATTTGGCTTTAGGCAAATAAAGCGCAGAGAACAAGTTTAATTTTTCTGATTTTTTTCATAAACACCACAGCTTAAAAACTGTGGTGTTTTTGTTTATATCGAATAAAATACCTTTAACATGCATAAAACATCAATAATACTTATTCTGATTTTAGATTTACTGTTAATATCTTGCAATAATTCTGATGTTCAAAATCAAGAATCAGGGGCCCTTCATTCAAATGAAAATGACAGCATTTATAAGGACAATGCCAGTCAGGCAGGTCTTGATTTTACTTACAACAACGGTTCAGCTGGTGATTCATATTTAGCAGAGATAGTTGGGGGAGGTGCGGCATTATTTGACTGCGATAATGACGGTGATCTGGATGTGCTATTTAATCAAGGCACCCATATTTCAAAGTCAGAAATTTACACAAATGCACAACCTGTTTTATTTAGAAATGACTTAACTTTTATTGATGGAAAATCAGTGCTTTCTTTTACCAATATCACAAAGAAATCAGGGATTGGTCCAGGCGAATATGGAATGGGTGTGGCTGTAGCAGATGTTAACAATGATGGTTGGGAAGATGTATATCTAACTAATTTTGGCCAAAACAGATTACTAAAAAACAATGGTGATTGTCAATTTGTAGACATAGAAAATCAATTGCTAGACTCTTCTTGGAGTGTTTCTGCCAGTTTCTTTGATGGCCAAGCCGATGGCTTATTAGATTTATTTGTAGGCAATTATGTTAATCACAGTCATGTCTATAACAAAGTGTGTACAAATGCTGCTGGACAAGTAGATTATTGTGGTCCAAAAGCCTATAAACCTGTGCCTAATTCATTCTGGAGAAATCTTGGAGATTTAACATTTGAAAACATATCTGAGTCATCTGGTATAGATTTAGAATTCGGTGGCGCATTGGGCGTCATTGCTGCTGACTTTAACCATGATAATTTATTGGATATTTATATTGCCAATGACCAGCGCCCTAATTTATTGTGGCAAAATTCAAACAACAATACATTTAAAAACGTTGCCTTAATCAATGGTTGTGCGGTTAATTCATCAGGGTTGGCTGAAGCGAGTATGGGATTGGATTTAGGTGATGTAGACAATGATGGAGATTTCGATCTGTTCATGACCCATTTAAGAAAGGAAACCAATACATTTTTTGAAATGGAAAATGGACAATGTATCGATAACTCAAATCAATCAGAATTGGCTGCTCCCAGTATGCCCTATACGGGATTTGGTACAGGTTTTTTAGACTTTGACAATGATGGCGATTTAGATGTATTTGTCGCTAATGGTGATGTCGAGCGCATCAGTGAACAAGTGCAAAAAGGTGATGCTTTTCCATTAAAGCAGAAAAATCAATTGTTTGAAAATTTGGGTTCTGGCAATTTTAAGGATGTATCACTCCTAGCAGGCAATGATATCAATATTGAAAATGTCAGTCGAGGCGCTGCATTTGGAGACATTGATAATGATGGTGATACTGATGTTTTGGTGATTAATATCAATGATCCAGCTCAACTATTCATTAATACAATTGGCCAAAACAATCATTGGATTGGTTTTGATGTCATTGATGAACAGTATAACCGCAGTGCCATAGGTGCCACAATTGAGATTGTTAGATTAGATGGATCAAAACGCATTGAACGGGTAGCCACAGATGGCAGTTATGCGGTTGCAAATGACCCAAGGGTGATTTTTGGTCTTGGTAAAGAGAACAGTATAAAACAAATAACGGTTTACTGGTTAAGCGGTAAACCAAGTACCTATAATGATTTATCCATTAATCAATATTATCGTGTCACAAGAAATGGTATACATGTTATTTCACAATAAAAAATCAATGGTCTTAATTGGCCTTATACTTTTTGTAACTTCTTGTACAAATGATGCAGATGTTATTAATCAATTGTGTAAAAAGGTCGGCCAACCATCTGTTAAAAATTTTGATACATTGACCCAAAAATCCCTGAATCAAGCCTACACAAAATTAATGAATTCTTGTCAAAACAGTCAAGTATCAAAAACCAAAGTTGCTTATAATTTTGCAAATTTGGCCAAATTATATTTGGTGAATGATTTGAATGTTACTGCATATCAGTTATTTCAATCAGCGTTAGAAATTCACCCCAATCATTTTGCTTGGCATTATTTAAGTGGCATCGCACAAGAGCGAATGGGTAATTTAGACGGGGCAATTATTCAGTATAATTTCTGTCTCTTATACACATCTCCGAGCCCACGAGACAGGCAGAAATCTC
>CAJXVJ010000043.1 GCA_913061105.1 uncultured Alcanivoracaceae bacterium
TTCTGCCTGTCTCGTGGGCTCGGAGATGTGTATAAGAGACAGATATTTATATCTTGCTACTTAACGTGAGTATGGAATTTTGTTCTCATGTGGCTAGAAATAAAATTGTATTAAAAAGAAAAAAACAATTTTTTTGGGATGACATTACAACTGACAAATTACTTCTTAATTTTACAAAACAATAATATTGATAATGATGACAATTTAATAGGTTAAATATTCGTTAATATTTTGTTATAAAAGCGTATGATAAATCGATTTGGTTTTGTTTTTTTAAGCCAATACAGACAAGATGAATATCTTGAGTTATACTGACAAAACTAAAATATTTTTAATTGGCCACAATAGAGGGTTTTAAAAAACGCTGTAACTATATTTATTACAAATATTCATGTATATGTTAAAGAGGTTATTTCAATGAAGTTAGTCATATTATTATTGCTTATTAGTTTTCAAAGTCAGGCACAAACATCCCAATTGGATGTGATGCTAGAATTGCCAGTATTGGATGTTGAGTATGAGTTGGCAAAAGATGCACAATTTACAAATAAAGACAGGCCTTTAAGGGTTGCTGTAACAACTGAAATTCAAGATGTTTATATTTTGGGCACCAAGTCCAGTGGTGGACAATGGGATCAATTAAACGATGGTTCATGGATTTGGAGATTTGAGGTATATGCAGAAAATGCCAAATCATTGGGGTTCGGTTTATATGACTATTATATGCCACCCACAGCTGAGTTGCGATTCTTTGATTGGTCTGGCGAATTGGTAAAAGGCCCTTTTAATGATCAAAAAAACAAGCCACATAAGCAATTGTGGCCTGGACCAATAATCGGTGATAAGGTGACTTTAGAATTAACTGTTTCTGATAAATACAAAGATTATGTTTCATTTTCAATAAAAAACATCAATCGGGGTTTTAGAAGTATTTGGCAAGATGTTGATTTATTACCCAAAAATAACCAGCAAAAATTTTGGCAAGATAATGATTTTGCAGCAAAAAGTGGCAGTTGTAATGTTGATATCGCTTGTCAAGAAGGTGATGCATGGCAAGAACAAATAAACTCTGTTGCAAGGTATACGATTACTCGTGAAGATGGGACGTTTCAATGTACAGGCCAAATGATTAATAATACCAGTAATGATGGAAAACCTTTGTTTTTAACCGCAAACCATTGCAAATTCGATAGTACTAATGATGCCACAATCAACATTTGGTGGAATTACCAGTCAAATCAATGCCGTACTCCGGGTTCAGGAGCCAGTGGTACACCAATATCAATAGATGGATTTAACGATACTCAATCGGGTTCTACATATAGAGCAAGCTTTCCTACAAGTGATTTCGCCTTGCTTGAATTGGACGATATACCAAACCCAAACTATGAAGTTAATTATACTGGATGGGACAGAAGTGAAAGTGCGCCAAGTTCAGCGGTTAGTATTCATCATCCTGATGGTCAGGCAAAGAGAATAAGTATCGAAAATAATCCAACTTCAATTACTTCATATGGGCAAACCAATGCTGGAAATCGAACCCATATCAGAGTTGCTGATTGGGATGTTGGGACTACTGAAGGAGGTTCATCAGGAGCAGGATTGTGGAATAGCGATAAATTGTTAGTTGGACAATTACATGGTGGTTTTGCTGCTTGTGGCAATGATGAATCAGATTGGTATGGCCATCTATATGCTTCATGGACTGGTGGTGGTACAAATAATACTAGATTGAGAAATTGGTTAGATCCTATTAATACAGGATCTACTACATTACAAGGGTTGGGTGGTTGTCAAAATATGACTGTTAATATCACTCACAATAATAATGATAATAAGATTGGGGTAATACAGGATTTTTCTGTTTCAATAAATGGGGGGGTAGCCCCATATGAATATGTGTGGGATGTGAATGCTGATGGTGAAACTGATGGCAAAGATTCTAGTATTTCTGCCGTTTATTCACACGCTTTTGTTAGTAATGTTACTGTTGATATTAAAGACAGTGAAGGATGTTTGGGCAGTGCCACTAAAGCCGTGGTGATTGAAGCACCGAGTATTGAAATACAAAATGCAGGTAGCATTGTACAAATGTGCGGCAACAATGATGCTTTTGTTGACCCAGGCGAAAGATGGCGTATTCCAGTTGCTTTACAAAACAATGGTTTGACATCGGCGAACAATGCTTATGCTGTTTTTTCAAAAGGTACAAATTCAGGTACTGGTCATATTACAGCTCAAGACAACTATGGAAATACTATGGGCAGTTGCGAACGCCAGTTTATAGATATTTCTGCTTCAGGCACAGAACTGACCTTAATTGATTCTAACCCATCAGATCCTTACCCTGCTGAAGATGAAGGTTCAGCTAAAGTCACTTTAAGTCAGCCATTTAATTTTTATGGAAACTCCATTAGTGATATTAGTTTAAGTACTAATGGTTTTATTTCTACCAATATAGATGATTCTGGGTATGATTTTGACAATGATTGTCCATTACCCAGCATTCCTAATCATGGAAATAATGGAGCAACAACCGAAGCAAGAATAATACCATTGCATGATGATTTACTCACGCCACATCTGTATCATCAGCACTTTAGTGTCTGTCCAAGGCAATCAGATTTGGGCAATAACTTAGCTTGTGATATTTTCATGTATAAAGATGTGGATTTGTATTCAACAGCGAATGTAGTTGAGAGTTTTAATTTTGAAGCGATATTGTATGCCAGTGTTAATCAATGGGTTTATCAATACGATGGTGATGGTGTTAATTTTTCATCATCATCTGTAGGCATCCAAAATGATGGTGCCACGGATGGCGCCAGTTATTCTTGTAATAGTAATGCGGTTATTAACACCAATCAAGCAGTGTGTGTGTACAATGCCAACAACCAATTGCAAGAAGGAAGTAATACTTCAGCATTTCATTTAGAAACACCCATCATTAATTTAGGTAACATGCAAGTATCAGACCAACAGAATTCAGTGGTTGATTTTAGTGTGGCACAAAATGCAGAGTGTGGTTCAGAATTTAATATTGAGATGCAAGCAGGAGTTTATAGTTCTGGTTTTAACCAAGAAAACAGTGAGATTATGAGTACAATACTGGGCAATAATGGTTCGTGTAATGTAGTCAATAATTGTGGCCCCAATAGTAGCAATGACATAACTCCAACCAATGGCTTGTGGTACAACCCTAGTCGTTCAGGAAATGGAAACGACATGTATTTTAAAGATGATGGCCTGATTTTTATACAATACACAGCATCACCCAATCGTGCTCCGATTTGGTATATTACAGGAAGTGGCCACATGCAAAACGATCAAGCCAACTATGAGTTGCTCAAGTTATCCTATAATGGTCCATTTCAATCATCAGCACAAACAGTTGATGTCATAGGAAATACCTGGACCAGTTTAATTGATGAAAACCATGCGATACAAACCCGTACAATCTATGGTGAGTTTAGTGCGGAAATATTGGAAGTGTTAAATTTTGGTGAAGAAAATACTGCTGAGCAAAGGACTGGATTGTGGTATAATCCAGACCAATCAGGCTGGGGTAAAACAATAGCAACACAAGGAAACACCCAAGTCAATATTTCTTATCTTTATGACAATACCGGTGAACCTTATTGGGTTATTGGTAATGGCAGTAATAATAATAACACGACTCTGAACATGGACTATTTCGATGTGTTTTGTCCACATTGTCCGATGGTGCCAATGATTGGAGTCAATGCAGGTACAGCAAAAATAAATTATCAATCATCAAACCAATCAGCTGTATTAGAAAACATGCAAATTCTTATCTTCAATCAGAACCATAATTCTCAATGGGGGCGAACTAATTTACCTTTAAGTTTATTAACAGAAAGCTTTGATTAATAATTGAATTTATGGAGACACATTAGCAATACTGTGTCTCCACATTTCATAATTCAGACATTGCCACAAGATAACCAGATGTGAGTCTTTGTGGTTGTGCGAGGGATTGTCAATAATATCATTGACGGTTTTCTTGTTAATATAATTTTGCCATTGGCAACTGCTATCAGATAATACCTGTTGCACCTTATCAAACTCTTTTTCTAGTATTCCTTTTAAAAACAAGGGTTCAAGAGTAGTAATTTGTGTTCGATTTACTATGCTTTTTGGTAAAATATCTTGAGCAGCATTCCGCACAAATTGTTTTCGATTATCTATATTGCCTAACACCCATGCAGGAAAGTCCATTAAAAATTCAATTACCCTTCGGTCTCTAAATGGGTGACGCACAAATATATTATGTTTAAAGGCATGTTCGTTGTCTAGCCAATTAGATTGTGCTGTAGATATGCCATAGACTAAATCATATTGTTGAGGATGTGGATGAGAAAACTTACTGTATTTTTTTGTGATATCGCTTAATTCATTGGCTGCACTTTTACTCAACCATTTTGCAGAATATTTAATTTTGCTAGAAAATTTTGCAGGTGATATCTGTCGCAATCCAGTCATTAATCCATGTTTTATTAAGGTTTTATAAATGGATTTTACCGCTGTAAATGGTTTGTTTTTAACTTGATCAACCAACCAATAAATATATCCGATATACAGATGGTCAGCAAATGTGCCAGATAATAGAATTTTGAGTTGTTGGTTTTGTGCTTGCTGATAAATCACCGATTTTAAATGTCTATACGGGTTGTTTATCGGTGAGTTTAAACTCACATACCAGGGAGATTTTAATGGCCAATGAGACTCGCCAGCAAATGTATGCATATCATATCCTTGTTTGCGCATGGTATCAAGCCAGATGGATTCATTGGCACTTGGCATGTTTGGAAAAACATAAGAAAAGGCTTTAACTTGTTTGTCAGCTTTTTTACAGTTAGCCGCTACAAATGTTGAATCCATGCCACCACTCATCATGATGCCAACATTTTTTTGCCCCTGGGATTGAAAAGTGATGGCCGTTTGCATGATAGATTTAAATTGTTCAGATATGATTTTAGTACATTTAATCTTTGGGTTGATTGTCTGCTTTGGAAAATAATAGCGGTTAACATTTTGATCATTCGGTGTAACAATTAGACAATGGCCTGGATTGAGTTGTTTGATGTTTTTAAAAAAACTTCCGTTGTTTTGTGGTTTGCTTAAAGCAAAGAAATGCAAAACGCGTTGGTGATTAATTGTGTTGTCATGATTAATGAGTGCTTGAGGTAAATCAGAAATTGAAAGCGTTTGATTGGCTGTCATGTAATGAACCGCGAAATCACCTAATGCATCGTTGGCTATTGTATATTTGTGTTCGTTTTTATTGTAATGAATGACAATGAAAGAACCATAACAATCATTTAATCCAGTGACCCCTTGTGAGGACAATAAGCCTGAAACAAATTGCGCTGGACTGTTTTGGTTGCATTCTTGATCTAAAAAGCCATAAAAAATAGTTATGGATTTTGTGTCTTCAACATGTGAAATAAGTTCTGTAGAATGTGTGGTGAATTCAATAGACCTAGGGTTATTATCAACCTGCCATTGTTTGATTAATTGTCTATTGGAATTCAGTAACTTTAGCAATCAATCCACTATCATTTTTGTGTTGTTAAACCCACGGTTATGCACTTTTTGAATAATATCTATAATATTCAAATCCTCAGTTAATGGACCGATACGAACACGAAATAATGGCGAACTGGCCATTGTTGTAGTGACGTGTACAGGCAATAATGTGATGTTGCTGAGTTCACTGGCAATGTTTAATGCATGTTTTTGTTGTGAGAATGCGCCCACTTGTAGAAACTTCATGCCCTCTTGTTTTGGTGGGGTGTTAGCGGTTTGAGGTGTTTCATCTTTTTGATCAGAAGGGTGAAGCAATTTAATGTGAACATTGGCCAAACCTTTTTTATCGTAACCCAATGCTTTGGCAGCTGCCCACGATAAATCTATGATCCGTTTACTCTTAAACGGACCTCGATCATTTACCCTGACGATGACTTTTTTATTGTTCTCGAGATTGGTGACTTCTACATAACTGGGCAGTGGCAAGGTTCTGTGCGCAGCGGTAAACTTATACATGTCAAAGATTTCCATATTTGATGTTGTGTGTCCATGAAATTTTTTCCCATACCAAGAAGCAGTTCCGGTTTGTTCAAAGTCTTTTTTGGTGTCAGCCAAATAATAGGTTTTACCAAATACAACATAGGGAGAGTGGTTGCCATAACGGCTTTTGGGCTCTGACTGAATGTTCCATTGTTCTAAGGTAGTGACATCAAAATCTGGCGAATCGGGTGCCAAATCCTGCTCAATGGCATATCTGCCTTCATTGGTTATTGGGGTTCGTTTAACCTGTTTTTTTTCTGCACAAGCATTCAAAAAAAGTACAGCAATGAATAATAGTATTAAAGATTTAGACATCATAAATTTGTTATTTTTTTGCGTTGTTTTTATGACTAGACAAAATTTCTAATGATAATTGGTACACAGCCATGGCATACATTTCACTGTGGTTGTAACGGGTTATGACATAAAAATTATGCATGCCAAACCAGTATTCCATGCTGTTTTCTTGTTGTAGTTGAGTCAAGCTAACCATGTCATTTTCATTGAGTTTTTGTTTGGTTTTATATCCCATGTCGTTGAGTTGCTTAACTGTCAGTGATGGCTTTAAAGATTGCTTTTTCAACTTTGTAAACTTTGTATCAGTATGCCCCATATGAACGACAGGCTGATCTTTTTTCCAACCATGGGCTTTAAAGTAATTGGCTACACTGGCAATGGCATCACCTATGTTGTTGAGTAAATCACGGCTGCCATCTTTGTCATGATCAAGCGAATACATCAAGTAAGAACTGGGCATAAATTGTCCATAACCCATGGCGCCAGCATATGAACCTTTGGTTTCTAATGCAGAGATATTTTCTTTTTCAGCCAAGACCAAAAATTTGGCCAACTCTTTGGTAAAAAATGGGGACCTTTTAGGGTAATCAAATGCCAAAGTATATAGAGCATCTAAAACGCGATAACTTCCCATGTTACCACCATAATTGGTTTCAACACCAATGATGGCTACAATAATTTCGATTGGGACACCTGAATCTTTACTGACTTTTTCAAGTATCGCTTTGTGTTCATTCCAAAATACCACACCGGCATCAATTCTTTTTTGTTTAAGGAAAATATTTCTGTATTCGTGCCATTGTTTTTTCTTCTCTGCTGGACGGTTCATGGCATCGATGATACTTTGTTGGCGTTGTGCTTGATTGATGATTGCTCGTACAGATTGTTCGTTTAAATTATTATCTTTTGCAGTCTTAATGATAAATTCATCAACAGTTTTTTGGTTAACTTTTGCAAATGATAGAACACTGATAAATGGTAATAACAATAATAATTTTTTCATGATTTTAATAATTTCCTATGGTTGTAAACAGACATTATCATGCCAAGTGATGCCATTATTGTCAGAATGGATGTTCCACCATAACTGACCAATGGCAATGGTACACCAACTACTGGTAACAAACCACTTATCATACCAGCATTGATAAATACATAGACAAAAAATGTGAGGGTTAGTGCCCCAGCAAATAAACGATTAAATGTATCCTTGGCTTGAAATGCAATATATAGGCCTCTGAATATTATGGCCAGATAAATTAATAATAAAATAACGACACCAATCAATCCAAACTCTTCAGCCAATACTGATAAGATAAAATCAGTAGAATGTTCGGGTAAAAAGTCTAATTGTGTTTGGCTGCCATTTTGCCAACCTTTGCCAAATAATCCGCCAGAACCAATGGCAATTTTAGATTGAATGATATTCCAGCTAGAACCCAATGAATCATTTTCAGGGTTTAAAAATGTCATGACTCTGCGTTTTTGATAAGCACTTAAAGAATAGTGCCAAAGTATCGGAGCGGCTGTTGCTACAGTCGCTATGCCAGAAACAATGTATTTCCATGATAATCCAGCTAAAAACAACACAAATATGCCACTGACTCCAACCATGATTGAAGTGCCCAGATCTGGTTGTTTGTATATTAATACAACTGGCATCAGTAACATAACAATACTGATGAGAATTGATTTGAAATCTGGCGGCAACACCCTATATCGGTAAAACCAAGCAAGAACCAATGGAATGGTTAATTTAGCCAATTCTGATGGTTGGAATCGTATACCAATTTTCAGCCACCGTTGTGCACCTTTGGATTCATATCCAAATATCAGTACTGCAATCAGTAACATCACTGTGATAATATATAGCCAAGGCGCAATCCCTGATAATTTTTCTGGTTTTAATTGGGCTAAAAACAACATCGCAACTATGCCAAGCGCCATTCTGATCATTTGTTGCTTAACCAAAACCCAACCACCAGCAGAATATAAAACCAATAGTCCATAACACATTAATAAGACAATGAGACTTAATAGCCACCAATCTACATAATGGCGTTTGTTATGAAAATTGTGTTGGTTTTGGATCATTTGTTTCCTGGTTGATTCATTTTTAATATATCACTTAAGTATTTTTCTATCACAATGCCTGCTATCGGCGCGGCTGTGCCAGAACCACTTGATCCATGTTCAGCAACAACAACAACCGCAATCTTTGGGTCATTTGCAGGGGCAAAAGAGATAAACAATGCATGGTTGCGCAAGTGTTTGGGTGTTTCAATGTTTTTATTGTATACATCTTCTTCTTTTTTCCCATAGACTTGTGAAGTTCCACTTTTTCCAGCAATCAAATAATTGGGGTTTCGTATGGCCCTTGCAGAGCCTTTTGCACTATGTACAACATCGATCATGCCTTGGTGAATTGTGCTCCAATATTGTTCTTCTATGTCGAGAAATATTTGTTTTTCTATAATTTCGTCTTTTTTTATTAAATGGGGTTGTACGAACAATCCCTTATTGGCCAAGATGCTTAATGATGTGGCCAGTTGGATGGGAGTGTTAACGAAATACCCTTGACCAATGCCAGTTATGACTGTTTCCCCAGGATACCAAATAGTGCCTTTTTTGTCCTTTTTCCATTTCCGGGATGGCAACAACCCACGCATTTCACCTAAAATTTCAATATTCGATAGTTCTCCAAATTTAAAATGAATCAGAAAGTCATGAATTCTATCAATACCTAATTTAATGGCCAAATCATAATAAAACGTATTCACTGATTGGGCCAACGATTGTGTAATGTTTATATTTCCATGCCCACCCTCTTTCCAGTCATGGTATTTTCTGTCTTTATTGGGTAATTGGAAATAACCCTTTGAGAACATTTTATAATTAATGCCAATAATATTGTTATACAAACCAGCTAAAGCAATATAAGGTTTGATAGTTGATCCTGGTTCATAACCCCCTTTAATACTGCGATTAAAAAGTGGTTTTTCGATTGAATTAATCAAAGAAGAATATTTGACCTGTGATATACCATTTACAAAATCATTGGGATCAAACCCTGGTTTTGATACCATTGCTAAAATCTCTCCATTCTTTGGGTCAATGGCGATAACAGAACCGGTTAACTCTCCTAAAGCCTGGTAAGCTGTTTTTTGTAAATCAATATCAATGGTCAGTGTAATGTCATTTCCACTTACGGGTGAGATTTGTTCTATTGATTTAAGCACTCTTCCTTGGGCGTTTGATTCAACTATCAGTGTGCCAGGTTGGCCATGTAGCGATTTTTCATGGTATTTTTCTAAGCCCCTTTTGCCCGTATACTCTGTTCCCATATATCGGTTTTTATCCAAGCGTTTATTGTCAGCATCATTTATTCTACCTACGTAACCAACAATGTGCGCTAATATATTGGTGTATTTATAATGCCTGATTAAATATGGGATGGCATCAAAACCACTAAATGTGTGCTTTCTCACAATGAATGATGACAATTCAGTTTCCGTCAATTTTGGTTTTACGATGATGGGTTTAAATGCAGGATTGTTCTCAACTTGTAATAATAACGTTTCGATGTCATTATCATCAAGTTTGACTAGGGGTTTTAATTCATCCAGCTTTGTTTTTAAATCTAAAACTTTTTCAGGTATAAATTGAAGCCTATATGTAGGTAAATTATCAACGAGGAGTTTACCGTTTCTATCATATATAAAGCCTCTGGCAGGCGGTAAAGATGTGGTTTTAATGCGGTTTTTTTCTGAATTGAAAAGTAATGTTTCGTGTTGTATAACTTGCAAATAAAAGAAACGAAATATAATAATACTTATGGCAATAATAACAATGATGACAGAATAAAATATCCTGTTATTGAATATTCTGGTTTCAATTTGGGCATTTTTTATTTGTTTATTACCATGATTCATTAAAATTTCTGACGCAATTTATCAAGGGTATATTTAAACCATGGCCACATTAAAATTGATGTAATCACTGGCCATAAATTGATACTAAATCCATTGCCACTGCTGGCAATCCAATCAATGACTGTTCGAATAAATGCATCATTTAGTAATAATGCACCAATCATTAATGCCAATTGCCAAAATGAGGTCATTTTCAATCGTCGGTGTATTTTACTGATTAAAAATACCATAGCCACCATAGAAAAACCATGTTTGCCAAATAAGCTTCCATATAATACATCAAGCAATATGCTGTAGAAAAAAGCAGTAAATAACCCGCATTTTCTTGGTGATTCGATACTCCAATAAATAATTGCTAAAGCCAGCCAATAAGGCTGAAGGGTTTTAAACCAACCTTGCCAAGGAATAAGCATCAATAATATACAAAATATGATACTGGCATGGATGAGTTTGGTTGAATAATTTTTCATTGCTCATCAACCTTAGGCTCATCTGATTTTGGTATGTCTTCTTGACTTGAAGTTGTAGCATTGTTGGTAATTAATGGAGGTAATGTTTTCTGGTTTTGTTGATCCTCAGACCAAACCAATAACACCTGTTTGAGTAAATTTAAATCAGCACTGGGTTCGGCTTCTGCTTGTCTAAATGAACGGTCTTCAGAATCTATAATATTATTTATGGTGGCTACTTTTAATCCGCGAGGGAAAACACCACCAAATCCAGATGTAATGAGAATGTCCCCCATTTTTACATCAGCGCTTTGAGGGATGGCTGGTAAAGACAATGTATTGAGGTCCCCTTTGCCGTAAATATAACTGCGAATACCTGTGCGTAAAAATTCAACAGGGACAGCGTGATTCTTATTGGTAAGTAATATCACATGGGCTGTTTCAATATCAACCTTATACACTTGACCTGCCACACCATTTAAATCCAATACAGTTTGACCGATAAATACACCTTGGTTGGCACCTTGATTGATAATAAAATGGTGGTCATTTTCACCTGTGTTTATGTTAATCAAAAATGCAACAGTTGTTTCTAATG
Organism: uncultured Alcanivoracaceae bacterium; assembly: GCA_913061105.1. GTDB lineage: Bacteria > Pseudomonadota > Gammaproteobacteria > Xanthomonadales > Marinicellaceae > NORP309. The sequence continues at coordinate 11,367 of CAJXVJ010000043.1, forward strand.
GCAACTGTTGTTTTGCTTTCAGTAATTGGCGTAATTCTTTGTTTTGTTGTGAGACAACTTCAAGCCGCAATAAATCTATCTGGGCTTGAGAAAGTTGTTGTTTAAGTTTGACATTTTCGCTTAATAATTCAAATCTATTTGATGCAGTTGAGGTTAAAAACTCATAGGCATTTTGTGGTAACTCAATGACCTTTACCAATGGGTAGGTTAAGGTTGATATTGCGCTTCGAATTGGAGTGGCAATCTTTGCTGAATAATCCATTACCATTAATGAAACACAAATTATTTCGAGAAATAGAAAACGAAGTACATTATTCTGGATTAATGATGATTCGTTTTTTGGGCTCCACATGTGACTATAATTGTCCTAGGCTATAGGTCCTTATCTGCGTGTAAAGGTAAAGAAATCTGACCCTTGTTCATGAATGATTTCTAGGGCTTTTCCGCCACCACGTGCCACACAAGTCAGTGGGTCTTCAGCAATTAAAACTGGTAAACCTGTTTCTTCCATTAATAACTTATCTAAATCTTTCAATAATGCACCACCGCCAGTCAAGACTATGCCTTGTTCTGCAACATCAGCACATAACTCTGGAGGAGTTTGCTCTAAAGCAGTTTTAACAGCTGAAACGATTCCAGCCAATGGTTCATGTAAGGCTTCAAGAATTTCATTGTTATTAATTGAAAACATTCTTGGTACACCTTCTGCTAGGTTTCTACCAGTAATTTCAATGGTCTTAACTTCTGTTGATGGGTAAGCACAACCAATCTCTTGTTTAATTCTTTCTGCTGTTGTTTCGCCAATTAAGGTGCCGTAACTGCGACGAACATATGAAATAATGGCTTCATCAAACTTATCGCCACCAATTTTCACTGAGGCAGCATAGACTATTCCATTGAGAGACAAAACAGCCACTTCTGAAGTACCACCACCGATGTCTAAAACCATTGAGCCACGGGCTTCATGAATAGGAATTCCTGCTCCTATTGCAGCTGCCATTGGTTCTTCAATTAAATAGACATCTGATGCACCTGCTTCATCAGCAGATTCTTGAATGGCTTTACGCTCAACCTGAGTAGAACCACAAGGCACGCAAATCAGGACGCGAGAGCTGGGTTTTAACCAGCGATTTGAGTGAACTTTACGAATAAAATGTTGTAACATGGCTGAAGTCATTTCGAAATCTGCAATGACGCCATCTTTCAGTGGGCGTATGGTCATGATGTGGCCAGGAGTTCTGCCTAACATCATTTTTGCATCCATTCCAACTGATGCGATATCTTTGGGGCCACCTATGCCACGGTCCATGCGAACAGCGACCACAGATGGTTCGTTCAATACAATACCATGATCTTTCATATAAATCAGAGTATTGGCGGTTCCTAAATCGATTGATAAGTCATTTGAAAAAAGGCTTCTAAATTTTTTAAACATATTGTATAAATTGTATGGTTTGTGTTGGAAAAATGGAATAATGTCGCACCATTCGTTAAAATGATGCCAATCGCTAATTATATATTATTTAGAGTATATTTATGTTAATAAATCGTAAAGAAGTTGAACAAATTGCAGTTCTTGCCAAACTATCGGTAAGCGAAGGTGAAATAGACGCCATTGCAGCCTCAATGGACTCTGTTGTTGAGATGATAAATCACATCAATGAAGCCGATACAAATGCAGTAAAGCCTATGGCCAATCCTATGGATGCTGTACAACGGTTACGGGCAGATGTTGTGACAGAAAAGTCAAATAAGGACAAACTGTTATCACTGTCTTCACAAGTGGATGAAGATTATTATTTGGTTCCGACGGTAGTTGAATAACATGGAATTTAAAGGCATCAAGCAAACGGCAAAAGCATTAGCCAACAAAGACATTTCAGTACAAGAATTACATGACATGTATTTGCAAAGGCAAAAAAAGCATGCGGGCGATTTAAACTGCTTTATCAATGACACCTCAGCATTAGCAAAGAATCAAATTCAAGTTGCTCAAAAACGCATAAATGATAATCAATCCAGTTTGTTGACTGGTATTCCTTTGGTCCACAAAGATTTATTTTGCACGCAAGATATTCACACCACATGTGGTTCACGCATGTTAGAAAATTTTGTGGCACCCTATGATGCGACAATAGTAAAAAACCTCAATAATGCAGGAACAGTTACTATGGCAAAAGCAAATATGGATGAATTTGCCATGGGTTCATCAAATGAAAACTCTTATTTTGGTGCAGTTAAAAATCCATGGAACCATAGCCGAGTTCCTGGTGGGTCATCTGGAGGTTCGGCTGTTGCTGTTGCTGCAGGTTTGGTTCCCATTGCAACTGGCAGTGATACTGGAGGTTCGATTAGGCAACCTGCTGCCTTGTGTGGTGTGACAGGTATCAAGCCAACCTATGGACGTGCATCTCGATATGGAATGGTGGCTTTCGCATCTAGTTTAGATCAAGCCGGAGTTTTTGCACGCAGTGCACAGGACTGTGCCTATGTATTATCTGATATGTGTGAATTTGATAACAAAGATTCAACTTCTGCACAAGTTGAGAAAGAAGATTTTAGTGTCAGTTTAGGGCAATCAATAAAAGGCCTAAAAGTGGGAGTTATTCCAGAATGGATGGATAGTTTGCCCGAGTCAATTAAATTGACAACAGAAAAGTCGATTCAAAAATTGGTTGACTTGGGGGCAGAATTAATTGAAATAAATTTGCCAACAGCGCATTTGGCAGTTTCTGCTTATTACGTGATTGCTCCTGCAGAATGTTCATCAAATTTATCAAGATTTGATGGCATTCGTTATGGGCATAAATGTGAGAACCCTCTAGATCTCAACGATTTGTATGTGCGTTCAAGAACCGAAGGATTTGGTGAAGAAGTCAAGCGCAGGATTATGGTAGGAACTTGGGCTTTATCAGCTGGATTTTACGATGCTTATTATAGAAAAGCACAAAAAATCCGACGTTTAATCTCTGAGGATTTTGCAAATGCTTTTGACAAAGTAGACATTATTGCAGGTCCGGTTGCCCCTGAAGTGGCTTTCGAATTTAACGCCAAAAAAGATCCAGTGAGTATGTACAAAGAAGACATTTATACCATTCCATCATCATTAGCGGGCCTGCCCTGTTTGTCTATGCCCATTGGGTTGGTAGATGATTTGCCTGTCGGCTTACAGTTAATTGGTAACAAACTTCAAGAAGCCAAAATTTTAAATGTAGCACACCAATACCAACAAGATACGACTTTCCATAAATTGGTTGCGGAGGGTTACCATGAGTGATATTCAATGGGAAACGGTAATTGGTTTAGAAATTCACACACAATTAAAAACCAAAAGCAAATTATTTGCTGGTACTGATACGACATACGGTGCTTCACCCAATTCACAAGTCAGTTTACTCGAAGCCGCAGTCCCAGGCACCTTGCCTGTCTTTAATGAGAAGGTATTGCGTTATGCCATTCGTTTTGGATTGGCAGTTGGAGCAAAAGTAATAGCCAAAGAATCACGCTTTGACCGCAAAAACTATTTTTATCCAGATTCTCCAAAAGGCTATCAAATTACACAGTTAAACCACCCAATTGTAGAACATGGATTGTTAGCCATCCAAGGCGATGATGGCAAACAAAAAAAAATCCGCATCAATAGGGCTCATATTGAAGAAGATGCAGGAAAATCTGTTCATGATAAATATGCTGAATTTTCTGGTATTGATTTAAACCGATGTGGTACGCCACTCATTGAAATTGTCTCAGAACCGGATTTGTCCTCTGCAAAGGAGGCGGTGGCCTATATGAAGGAGATTCATACAATAGTTACTCACTTAGGTATTTGTGATGGAAACATGCAAGAAGGTTCATTTCGTTGTGATGCCAATGTGTCGATTCGCCCCAAAGGCCAACAAAAATTGGGGACCAGGACAGAGCTTAAAAATATCAATTCTTTTAGGTTTGTTGAAAAAGCCATAAACTTAGAGGTCAAACGCCAAATTAAGGTGATTGAATCTGGTCAAAAAGTGGTTCAAGAAACCCGTTTATATGATGCAGACAAACATGAAACGCGTTCTATGCGCAGTAAAGAAGAGGCCAATGATTATAGGTATTTTCCAGATCCGGATTTACTACCTGTACACATAGATCAAGCCTACATTGACAATGAGAAACAATTTATACCTGAGTTCCCAGCTGCAAAAATTCAAAGATATGTTGAAGACTTAGGAATAAAAACTGATGATGCCAATACCATTGCAAATGGCAAAGAGTTGTCTTTGTTTTTTGATGATACAGTGGCTTTATTAAAACAAGCCAAAGCCATATCTGTTGCTAATATGTTGTTAGGGGAGTACAGTGCTTTGTTAAAGGCCAAAGATACAGGTTTTGAGTCTCAACCCATCAAAGCAAGTCAACTATCAGGTTTGTTAGATGAGTTGGCTTTAGGAAATATATCACATAAAATCTCAAAAGTTGTTCTTGAAAAACTGTGGAACAGTGATTTAACAGCAACAACAATTATTAAACAAGAAGGTTTGGCTCAAGTTTCAGATTCATCAGAACTTGAAGCCATCGTCAAAGACTTAATTAGCAAAAATCAATCACAATTCCAAGAATACAAAGAAGGCAACATGAAAATGTTTAACTTCTTTGTTGGCCAAGTGATGAAGGGCACCAAGGGCAGGGCAAATCCTGCTCAAGTGAAATCAATTTTAGAAAAATTATAGGACAAAAATAGAATGAGTAAAGCTTTAATATGTGGCTCTTTAGCCTATGATACAATAATGGTCTTTGAAGATCACTTTGTTAATCATATCTTACCAAATCAAATTCATAAACTGAATGTTTCATTTTTTGTGCCATCAATGCGCAGAGAATTTGGTGGTGTGGCGGGTAACATTGCCTATAATCTTAAATTGATGGGCGGTGAGCCTGTCCCAATGGGAACAGTAGGTCAAGATTTTGTTCCTTATGCCCAGCATCTTCAAGAATTGGATATTTCATTGGAAGGTGTATTGTATAAAGATGACATGTTTACTCCACAAGCATTCATTACAACAGATAAAGATAACAATCAAATTACTGCCTTTCATCCAGGTGCTATGAGTTTATCGCATGAATGTAAAGTATCTGAACATACTGATGTAAGTATTGGGATTGTGGGCCCTGATGGAAGAGAAGGCATGATTACCCATGCGAAAGGCTTTGTGAAAAATAACATCCCATTTATTTTCGACCCAGGTCAAGCCATGCCATTATTCGATGGTGAAGATTTAAAAAGCTTTATTAATCAAGCCACTTGGATGGCAGTAAACGATTACGAATATGAGTTAGTATGTGAAAGAACAGGTTGGGATGCCCGAGAAATAGCGACACATCTAAAAGCTTTGATTGTTACACGTGGAGAAAAAGGCTCAGAGATTTATACAGATGGCACTGTCTATCATATTCCTGTTGTAGAAGCCAAAAATATAAAAGACCCGACGGGTTGTGGTGATGCATACCGTGCTGGATTGTTATTTGGATTAACCAAGGGTTTGGATATGCAAACAACTGGTAGAATTGCCTCACTATTAGGCAGTATAAAAATAGCACATGCAGGAACCCAGAACCACAGTTTTAATAGAGATGAGTTTGATGATTTATTTGAAAAGGAATTCGGATATAGGTTTTAATAGTTGATAGAGAAAGTTGTGTAATGCTTTCACATAAAAGAAAAAAGCCTTTTATCTTGAGATAAAAGGCTTTTTTTTGATCTAATGAAATCAATGGCTAGATCCTGTCTCTTATACACATCTCCGAGCCCACGAGACAGGCAGAAATCTC
>CAJXVJ010000044.1 GCA_913061105.1 uncultured Alcanivoracaceae bacterium
CGGCATACGAGATTTCTGCCTGTCTCGTGGGCTCGGAGATGTGTTTAAGAGACAGTCTCTTAACACTAATTGAGTGACATACTCTCTGTCTTTGTTCATGTTAATAATTTCTAACACATAATCCAATGAATCAGATTCAGTCATCTGAATCGCAACCGATTGTTTGCTTTTGTTCTCAAACCATTTTGAATTGGGTGGTAATGTATTAATTTCAGTATGATTTTGTAATCTTTGGTAAAGGTAGTTTGTGCCACCAACATTAAACCAATTATCAGTATCATCATTTGGAATTAATGCAATATTGACTGGAGTTTTTAGAAATTGTTTGCTAATTTCAGGAGTTTTCAATTCACCATTGTTTTTATAATTGATAATAAAAAATAAAATCAGACATAACACAATCACAATTGGAACAATCTTATTTATATTAACTTTTGGTGATTTTGATGGGCTTTTATAGATTGTCTCATGTACAGTTGGAGCCAGCTTCACACCTACTCCCCTGATTGTTTCAATAATAACTTGATCTTTTAAATCTCTAGTTAATAATTCGTTGCGTAACCGGGTAATTTGTTTGCTCAAAGCAGCTTCAGTTACGACTTGATTTGGCCAAACAGTCTCTATCATTTCTTGTTTTGTTACAACATTTCCATTTTTTCTAATTAACAACATAAGCAAATCAAAACTTTTTTTACTGAGTTTTAGTTTGTTGGAATTGTTACTTTTTAAAATTTCTCGTTGATGTGGAAAAACCTGATAATCAAGAAATGTATATTTTTTTGATTCTTTACTGTCTCGCATATTTAATATTCACTGATTTCATCTGTTGTCTTAAAAATGTCTGATAATTGTCTTGTAACTGTCAAGCAAAGTCAAATTTATTTTTTTACACTGTTCCATATACATATTTGTGGAGAAATAAATGTCTAAATATAAAAATAAAACCATTAAATTAGCATTTTTACTGATTTTATCTGTGCCTTTATTCTGTCAATCATCAATAGCAGGAAGTGGTTATTCCATCTCAAAATACACACTATCTAATGGTGGGGGAATGAGCACTGGTGGAAATTTTAAAGTTAATGGCAGTATTGCCCAAGTGTTGACTGAAAACTCTCATGCTAGTGAACATTCAATTAAGTCTGGCTTTTGGCAGCAATTAACAAATACTGATATTATTTTTAAACATGGTTTTGAACAATAAGGAGAATAACATGAAATTTTTTATACTATTACTATGCACTACTTACTCTATGGTAGTCCTTTCTGAACCAGTTGGCACTCGATTTAGCTATCAAGGGCAACTTGAGTTTAATGATAATCCAGTCAATGGTATCTATGATTTAAAATTTGAAGTGTGGCCTCAGGAAACAGGTGGAAGCGTCATTGGTTCTGCAATTATTCTTGAAGATGTAGTAGTCGATGATGGAATATTTACAGTTGAATTAGATTTTGGCGATGCCGCATTTTTGGGTGATGATGTTTATTTGAAAATTCAAGTGAGGGATGGAGCATCACCCAATAGTTTTGTAGCCCTATATCCTAAACAACGCATTAATGCCACACCGTATGCAATTCAAGCAGATTTTTTAGCTGCCAACGGCGCTTCAAGTGGGCAAGTTTTAAAGTTTAATGGATCTGAATGGATGGCAGGTACTGACAATATTGGTAACTCAATCTGGCAAGATGACGTAAACGGTATAGGCTATGATAACCATGTGGGTATTGGCAACAATTCAACTTCAAGTTTTTCATTAACAATATCGTCACCTTCTGGAACCGCACCTCTTACTACCTATATCAATGGCCAACCCAACTTACAAGTCGCTAGCAATGGCGGAGTTTCTGTTGGAAGAAATGTTGAAGTTATCCCTCCTCCAGGTAATGGGCTTTATGTATCTGGGGAAGTAATATTTAATGATACTACAACTATATCAGATGATTTGATTATACAAGGTGATGCTAAGCACAGCACAATGAATAGTTATGGTTTTGCTAAGGCAGGAATAGAGTTTTCTTGTGGAAGTGCGGGTTCGATTACACATCAATACTTTAATAATATCAATGATTCTCCAATCACTGTCTCAAATGGAGTGTTCCACGGAAGCTGCACTATAAATTTACCTTTTGATTATGATGATTTATATTATCAAACTAACGTAGATTTTAATGGCTCAACCCCTCTTGCCGGTGCTTGTAATAAAGGCCTTCAAGGTGGTAGCAATCAAGTAACCGTCTGTAGGGTTTATAATATAAGTTCTGGTTCGAACATTATTGTTGCGTCTAATGTAACATTGTTGATATTTTAATCATTAGAAATATCTGAATTTTCTAACATAGATTTGGGTATTTCTTTTTTGACTTTAACACCTAAATCTAACAATTGCTGGGCTTGATTAACCAGGTTGCCTTTGCCTTTATTAAGCTTGTTTAAGGCATCGTGATAGGTGCCTTGTGTTGTATCTAGTTGTTTTCCTAACTTTTCGATGTCTTCAATAAAGCCACGGAACTTATCATAGATATTGCCTGCACGTTCAGCAATTATGCGGGCATTTTGGTTTTGTTTTTCATACCGCCACAGATTCTCGATGGTTTTTAATGTTGCCAACAAAGTGGTTGGGGTCACAACAATAATTTTGCGGTTAAAGGCATCTGAAAACAACTTATCATTGTTTTGAAAAGCGACCAAGAAAGCTGGCTCAATGGGAATAAACATCAAAACAAAATCCAATGATTTTACCCCTTTTAAACTACTATAATCTTTCTCACTTAAGGTCTTAATATGGTTTTCTATGGCTGTTATGTGTTCTTTTAATAAAATGGCTTGTTGTTCTTCATCTGCTGCCGAATACTTTTCATAGGCGATAAGTGATACTTTTGAATCAACAATAATGTCTTTGTCTTGAGGCAAATGAATAATGACATCGGGCTTTAATATGTTGTTATCCGCATCACGAAACCCTCCCTGGGTTTCGTACTCATGGTCTTTTCTTAAACCCGATTGTTCTAATACCCTTTCTAGAATTAATTCACCCCAATTGCCTTGTAGTTTTTTATCTCCCTTAAGCGCTTTGGTTAGGTTAATTGCCTCAATATTAAGTTGTTGGTTAAGCTCTTTTAAACCCTGAATTTCTGTTTTTAGCGAGGCACGTTGCTTGGCTTCATTGACATAGACATCATTTACGGTTTGTTTGAATTCGTTTAATTGCTTATTAAATGGATTGAGAATACCATCCAATCTTTCTTTACTGTTCTGTGAAAACTTTTTGTCTTTTTCTTCAAATATTTCGTGAGCCAGTGTCTTAAATTGATTGGTCATTTCAATTCTTGATTCATTTAAAAGTTTGAGCTTGTCATCAGCAGCTTGTTTTTGTTGTTCGTTAAGCGTACTCAATTCTGCAATACTGGCCTTGTATTGACTGTTTTCATCTCTGCACCTATCAAAATCAGATGAAAGCCGATTCAATTCATCTTGTGTTTCTTGCTTGCGTACTTTTGCACCTTTGTATTTTTGTTTGCACACTTCAAAATGAGTAGACAACATTTTGTTTTCTGTGCTTGTTTTGGTTGATAGTTGATCTAATTTTTCTATTTGGTCTTGTAGTTCTGATATTTCTTGATGTAATGAATCGACATGGCCTTCTGCATTGCTTACCTCATTATTGTGTTGTGAAACTAAATTGCTGGTAATTAACTTAGCACGTGAGCGCATAAGTAACCATACAATCAAAGCGCCCAGAAAAAAAGCACCCAGAAAAATACCCAATTGTTGTAAATCAATATTCATAGTGATTATTTTAACCCGAATATTTCAGACAAGAGTGGAATTTAGGAATTAAATGTTAAATTAATTTTTATCTTTTCTGTGATTTTCAAACATTTCTATGGCGCTTTTCAATACTCCAATCAATCCTATTGCCAAGACTATTAATCCGAATGAAATTTCTTTAAGGGTATTTTCATTAATATAAATATAACCAATAACTCCTATTATCAAAAATATTGCTGCCATAGAAGCCATTATAATTAGAACAAGCTTTCCTTTTTTTGGGCTTTCCCACACCTTCTTTGAAAGTTTGTTTTGAGTTTTTGAAGTGTCTTGTAGTGTTGATATACTTAATGATATACCAATAAATACCAAACAATTATTTAATTCGCTCCAAATAACGCCACTCTTAAATGAAATAATAAAAATGACATAATAATATATGGCTACAAGAATGATGGGGTATTGTAGATAGCTTATTGCATGAAAGATTACTTTTGGGTTTTTCATTTTGACTACAATTCCAGTAATTGTTTTTTAAGTTAGTACCAATTTATTGTTATTTACTGCTGGACAATAAAAATAAGCGCTGTTTAGAATTTTTGAAAAGGTAAACAAAGCATCAATAACCCCATCATTCAATCCCGCCATCCTTCGCATTTGAACTTCAAAACGGTCTAAGTTTTCACAATAAGCAATAAACATTAAGCCTTCACCATGTTCATTGGCATATGGCATGGATCGTCTTACGATATCGGCATCAATATCAAATGTCCCTTGATCTGAACGGTTGACATGTGAACTAGCCGGTGCATCACTTAACTCAACATTATCAGATAGTCGCCTGCCGATTGTGTTGTCTTTATGTTCTTGAGAAAAGCCATTAAATTTTTCTAAATCATGTTGCCATTGTTGCAGCACCACAAAACATGATCCATCTTGGCGCATTACAGCTGATACAGCATCATCACCAACAGGGTTTTCTGTTCCATCTTCATAACCAGTTAAATCGTGGCCATTGGTTTCATTATTGCCTAAATATTTAAATCCATCAACAAGTAATTTTAACTGCATACATTCAGATAAAACTTGTTTGACTTGCAGAGACTTCATAGCTACTTTTCCTGCTTCAGTATCTCGAATACAAACAAATAAATCCCCTCCAGTTGCAGGGATTTTAACTTCTGCATCAAGCTGAGGAAATTCTCGGTATTCCATTTCTGATATGTTTAAAGTCGCCAAGGCCTTTTTTCCTAGGCCAACAATAATCCGCTTATCAATAACCAATTGAGATAAACATTTTCTAAATTGGGGTCCATTTACATTGTCCTTAATGTCAAATATCATGAATCTGCCATTGAGTGCCTTTTCATCTAAGATGCCAGGTTGAAGTTCGTTGTTTTTTAATTGAGTCATATTATTTTTCTTTAATTTTGCTAATGTATGAGTCCAACAAGATTTGATCTTGGGTGTTCCACCATTGGTTTGATGTGTTTTTCATTTCTTGCATAAGCGTGCTGGCTTCAAAGTAGTTGTCTTTTAATTCGGCCAGTTTTGCTTTATGTTTTAGGTAAGGGTAAGGAAATGGATTTATATAATTGATTTGATTCAAAATTGCTTGCGTGTTTTTATAGTTTTGTTCTTTATCAATATCAATGAGTAAATAAGCTACTATTAGAGCAAGCCTGTTTTGTTTGTTATTTGTTAAAGTATTTAACAACTCATGTAGTTTGGTAATGGCATCATTTTTTAAGCCTGTTTTGTACATCCAATCATATAGGCTTATTTGGTATAGTGTTATCCCTTGGGTCTTGTCATTCTTAACCAAGCCATATAATTCATCTAATTGAGACTTAGCTAAGTCATAATTTTTTATAATCAAATTAACATCGATAAGAAAGGACAAAACCAATTGTCGAAGATATAAAAAGTTTTCAGTTATTGGCTTTGACAGTTTGTCGAGGTTATCGCTGTCCTCTTTTAATGAAGCTAAATTGTTAGTCTCAATATCAAGTGACAGGTTTAATAAACTTGAAGTAAATTGTTGCCCTTCTATACCCATGGCTATTGCTAAAGCTTCCGTTTCTTGAATCGTCTTTCTACAATCATCATGTAATCCCATGGCTAACTGTAAATACCCACTGATTTCCAATGCATTTAATATGAGGTGCTTATCTTCTACTTGTGACTGTAGTGCCAAGGATTTATTTATGGTAATAGCTCCTTTGGCATAATTGGCTTGCTCATAATAAATGGAAGCAAGCAACCCATAACTGTTTAACATGCCAACCATGTGATTAGTTTTTTCAAACCACTCAATGGCAGGAACAATTTGTTGTTTGGCTTTTTCAAATTGATTAGTGCCATAATATGCATGCCCGAGATTATTAGCCACCCGCATTAAATCTGTTTTGTCTTTAGTATTAGCTAGCAAGACATCTTTTTGATTTAATGTGCTTTGGATTGACAGTTCAACTTGTCCCATTTCTTTATACATTTCCCCTTGATAATATAAAGCCAATATTTTCTTTCTTGGATTTTTAGTTTTATTCGCCAGTTGTATGGTCTCATCGATAAACGGTTTCACTTCTTTTGAACGGTATGTGTTTGTCAGTAAAGAAGCTTTTAGGGTTAGTAAATTAAGCCTTAACTCATCATTGAGTTGTTTTGTTGTCTCAATGGTCTCTAATAATGCCTCAGCAGCGGCATAGTCATTGGACTTTATTTGCGCATAAGCTAAATCCAACATAGCTAAGGTAAATTCTGGATCTTGAGTGATGGCAGTCTTAAAATATTGAATGGCTTCTGTATAATCTCTTGATGCGGATGCTTCTTTCCCCCTTAAATAACTTTCAACAGCAAAACTATCTGAAGATAAATCATCTGTGTTTTCAAGACTGTTTGACCTTGTGTTTTCTATTTTTAATTGCATCAAAACCCAAGTGTTAATGTCTGCAAAAAGTTGTTTTAATGACAGTGCTTTCAGTATTTTTAGTTGTTGATATTGATTGTTATTTTTCAATTCAATTGAGGCTATTTTTTCGTTGTCCTTTTCTTTTATGTTGACTAACAAAACATAATCTAGCTTTTTTTGGTCTTCTAGCTCAATAGCCAGTTTATGTGGGTCCTCGTTTTTAAACCAGCTGGTTCTTGGACTGATTTGATAAATCCGTGGATTTTTACCCAGTAAATTTGCCAGATAATTTAACCCGCCAACATTTAAATAATCATCACCTTGAGCCGTCGGAATAACGGCAATATTAAAAGGCATGATGGATTCATCTGATGGATTATTTGATTGTTGTCCAAAAGGATAAAAGTACATGAGCATTACCAGAGGCAAAATACTCACTGCTGCTATGGCTTTTTGCCATTTTGCCAAGCCTTTTTTTTTGTTTTTTAGGGTTTTAATTTCAGGCACAAATTTATAACCCATACCCCGAACGGTTTCAACAAAAATTGTTTCAGGGCAGGAATTCCCTAAAATTTGTCTGACCCGCTCAATTTGTTTGTTTAATGTTCCATCTGTGACAATTTGACCTTCCCAAGCTGCTGCAATCAACTCATCTTTAGGAACGAGTTTACCTTGGTTTTGCACCAAAATATTTAACAATTTAAATCCTTTTAATCCCAGTTCTAGTCTTTTTTTGTTGTGATATAGGCTTAATTCTTCTGGCTTTAGGACAAAGTCATTAAAAAGATAGAATTGCATTATTTATCACTCCGAAACAATAAATATGGTGTAAAAACAGCAGTATAACACAACAAAATAGTCAATGTCGTGAAGAAATCGCGATGATGTCGAGTTAATGTCATGCAACAATTTTTTATTATTTTCATAATGGAAACTGGTTTTTTTGAAAATTTAATTGGAGAAGATTATGAAAGTTTTATTTTTAGTTTTAATGACATTAGTTAGTGGTTTTGGTTACGCACAAGGCTCTGGAGATTTGGATACAAATTTTGGATATAGCAACGATGGCAAGGTTATTATTGAACATGACCTAGGCACAATCCCGCCCTTGGGTGAAGGTGCTGAATACGGGGATGCTATTCATGTTTATGATGATAGGGCTATGTTAATTGCTGGTATAGCATACCATACAAATTCACAAGACATAGATATGGTTGTCACTAAGCTAACCTCAGGAGGACAAGCTGATTTAAGTTGGGGAAATAATGGTCATGCCATTGTAGGATTTGATCTAGGCGGCTCTAATCAAGATCGACTATATGATATTGAGGTTCTAACTGATGGTAGTATTTTATTAATTGGTTCTGCTGAATTTTCAGGCGATGATACCGATTTTGCCATTGCCAAATTAACTTCTCAAGGGGTTCTTGACACAGGTTTTTCAGATGATGGGAAATTGACTGTACATTTTGATGGAGGAGGAACCAATAAAGATGTCGCCTATTCTGTGTATTCATTCAATCAGGCATATTTTGTTGTTGGTTTTGCAAAACAATCAACAGGTTCAGATTTTGCTTTAACAAAAATACTAAATGACGGATCCATCGATTCAAATTTTGGAAACAATGGTCGTAAGACCTACGATTTCGCCAATTCTACAAACTCAAATGATATTGCTAAAAGAATTTTCATCAGCAATACTTCTACTGGATTTTGGATAGTTGGTAGTGCAGATGAAAATGATAATTCTCAATCACCTGCAATTGTCAAACTAGATTATGCTGGTAGTATTGATAATACTTTTTCAACTGATGGAAAATATGTGTATACAGATTCTAGAACCGGCACATCAATAAAAGATGTGGCCCAACATCCGACTCTTGATGAGTTTGTATTTGTGGGCTCAGATGGACACCCAGAAAACACCAATCTAAAAGATGATTGTGGACTTACCTATGTCAATACCGTTTCGCAAAATGCAGGTGAACCAGTTTCTGATACCTTTAATTTTAATCTAGATCCCAATCCATTTTTATTTGACTTTAATTCAGACTGCAATAGTGCCATTTTTTCAGATGATGATAACAAACTTATTTTGATAGGTAATTTATATCCTGATAATGTGTCCTCAATTTCAATGGGTGTTATGCGATTAAACTCAATTGGTGTAGTTAGTGGAACAAGCTCTCATTCAATCGATACAGATTTTGGCACTGATGGTAGAACTGCCATAGGCTTTATCACTCAAGCTGGACAAACCATTGATTCACCATCGGCTGTGGGAACTGACTTTAATAAAAAAATCATAGTCTCAGGAACGGCCACCAATACAGATTCAGTCCAAAAAATTGGAGTCGCTAGATTAATTGGAAATGGAGGGCAAGATCCTACTGTTACCATTACAATGCCCGCACATGGCACAACTTATGTAGAAAATGATCCAGTAACATTTGTAGGTACAGCTACTGACCCTGAAGATGGAACAATATCAAACACTATAAAATGGAGTTCAAATATAGATGGGTTTTTAAGCAGTGGCGCCAATGTTTCATCCCCAACTCATTTTTCTCATTTATCAGTAGGCATTCACCAAATAACTGCCAGTATCACAGACAGTGATGGGCAAATAGATTCTCAAAGCATAGGTATTGAAATTACCGATTTCCCTGATGATCCAGCTGTGAATATGCTTTTACCGGCTGCCAATGATGTATTTAATGTCGGTGACAACATCACTTTTTTTGCCAGTGCTGTTGACGATGAGGATGGAGATGTATCAGATTCATTAACATGGACATCAAATATAGATGGTGCTCTAGGAACAGGCAACAATTTCCAACTCAACACATTGTCCATTGGTCAGCATACTATTACAGCCAGCGTGGTTGATAGCAATGGTCAATCAGATTCTGATAGCAGAAGCATTACTGTTGAAGCCATTCAACAAAACACCCCAACAGTATCGATTATTACCCCCAGTAACGGAAGTATACATGCTTTAGGCACTAAAATTACTTTTGTTGCAACCGCTAGTGATATTGAAGATGGGGATTTATCTCTTGTTGTTAATTGGGTTTCCAATTTAGATGGTCAACTTGCCAATATTGGCAGTTTTACCACATCAAATTTATCTGATGGTGTCCATACAATATCCGCAGAAGCAACTGATTCAGATGGAAATCGGGGATCTGACTTAATAAGTCTAACCATACAAAACAATGATGTTATTTTTAAAAATAGTTTTGATTAGTCATTGAATAATTAATTAACCCATATCATACAGAGAGTTTCTTCTCAAAAAAAAACCATTTGGTATGGGTTGATTTTTAACAGTTGAACACTTAAAGAATGGTTTATATACCCTAACTTAAATCAATCGGTAATTATGGCAGAAATCATCAACATATTTTGTAAGAATTTATTATTTTATTTTTATTCGCACTGCATGATTTATATTTTCACTAAAAAAGTAGCCATTAATCGTACTTATCACCATTATTCACTTTAAGCTAAAGGCGTTTTAGATTTATAATAGGCGCTGGTATTTTAAGTACCATTTTAAAAATAAAGAGAAAGTGGAATCAATTATGAAAAAAGTTTTTATGTTACTGGCATTAGTATGTTCATCATTGGCTGTTGCAGGCGATGCTGAATTAGGAAAAGCAAAATCTGCTTTATGTGTTGCGTGTCATGGTGCTGATGGAAACAGCGTTAATCCATTATGGCCTAAAATCGCAGGACAGCATGAACAGTATTTAGCCAGACATTTGGCTATGTTTAAAAACGGCGAAAGAAAAGGACCTGTAATGGCCGGAATGGTTGCAGGTTTAAATGAACAAGACATACAAAATATTGCCGCTTATTATGCCACTCAAAAACCAAGCATTGGATCTGCTGATGAAAGTCTTGTCGAAATGGGTAAATCTGTTTATCAAGGCGGCGTTAGTAAAATGAAAATACCAGCCTGTATGTCATGCCATGGTATTTCAGGAAAAGGCAATCCTTTATCGGGATATCCTGTACTTGCTGGACAACATGCACCATACACTGAAGCAATGTTAAAGGACTTCAGATCTGGTACAACAAATGGCAAAGAAGGCGATACCAATGGCAAAATAATGGCTGATGTGGCAAAATATTTAACAGATGAAGAAATTAAAGCTGTTGCCAGTTACATCCAAGGCTTGTATTCTAAATAATTTTAAGAATAAAAGTATTTGAACTTAAAACGAAAAATACAGTCCAAAGCATTTCAACAAATATACCGAGAACTATACATGAAAAAAATTGTTTTATTATTATTAACACTCTGCATTTTTAACGCATCTGCACAAGATAGCAATGCTAAAAACTATACAGCAGGTAGGCACTACACCGTTATTGATCCAGCTTTTGAAACTGATAATAATGAGCAAGTCATTGTATATGAGTTTTTTGGTTATATGTGCCCTCATTGTTCAAGCTTTCAACCCTATATTAAACCATGGCATGAAAAATTACCTAAGAATGTAAAATTGGTTAGAGTGCCAGTTGTATTTCAACCAGGCTGGGATGTATTGGCAAAAGCCTATTACACAGCTGAGACAATGGGCATTATTGAAAAAACCCATCAACCACTATTTGATGCGATACACAAGCAACGTAAAAACTTCAGAACAATTGAGAGCTTGGCATCTTGGTTTGAAGACAATTTTTCAGTCGATAAAGAGGCATTTTTATCAACTGCCAATTCATTTATGATTGATTCAAAAGTACGCCAATCAAACAACATGATGCGAAAAATGCAAATCACATCAACACCTACTATTATTATAAATGGTAAATATAAGCCAAATGTTAAAGCCTTAGGTAGTATTCCTGCTCTATTAGATATGGCGACTTACCTGTCTAATTTAGAAGCCAAATCAATGGGACTATAATAAATAATAAAATGAACGGAATGAATCTTCATTTACATTTTCGCTGGGTTTTTATACTGTTGTTCTTTTTCTTGTTTTCATGTAGTGATGAAAATGCAGAAAAAGAACTGCAGTCAGAGTATGATTACATAAAAGAAAATACCCCAAAACAAGCTGCAAAACCTGAATATACAGGTCCTGCCTTTGATTTTGTACCACCAGAAGATTACGAATTATTTGACCGCCCTTATGCAACTGAGACTACTGAACAAGTTGTTGTCTATGAGTTTTTTGGCTATGCTTGTCCGCATTGTTTTCACTTCCAGCCCTACATGGAAAAATGGCTTGAAAACAAACCTGATTATGTTAAGTTTATAAGGGTACCACTCAACTTCCAACCCAATTGGGAAGTCTTACAAAAAGCTTATTTAACTGCTGAGCTCATGGGAGTTGTTGAACAATCTCATATAAGACTTTTTAAAGAAATTCATGAAAACCACACAAGATTCAGTTCGATTGAACAACTGGCCCAATGGTATTCTGATGAATTTGAGATTAATAAGCAAGAGTTCTTAAGCACAGCAGAATCATTTATTCTTGATTCTAAACAAAGAAAAGCGGACAAAATGGGTTTTGAAATGCAAGTTACCTCAACACCAACTGTGATAGTTAACGGTAAATTGCGTGCCTCAAAAAAGGTTAGGGACCGTGATCATTTCATGAAAGTGATTAATTATCTGATTAAAAAAGAAGCCGAAGAAATGGGCTTAATCGAAAAAAAATAACCCTAGCTTAATTTCTATTCAGACATTAAGTATGCTGTCATATTCCTCTTTTAATATATGTGTGTCATGAGAAGCAATTAGGATACACTTTGTGTCTTTAGATTGAATTAACCACTCTTTTAAGCACATAGTTGTGTGAGTATCCAAACCATTGAAAGGTTCATCCAATAATATGACTTGTGGTTGTGCAATTAAACAGGCGCTCAATGTAAACTTTCTTCTGGTGCCAAATGACATTTGTGAAAATTCAGTATTATTGAACTGGGTTAAATTGATATTATCTAGCCAATCATATAAATCTTGAGTTAATTTAGTGCCTTTTATTTTAGCTACCATTTCTAAGAACTGTATGCCTGTCATGAATGGAAAAACCTCAGGTTTGTCAGCAACATAACACAACTCTGACTTGGCTTTTATGGCTTGAGAATTAATATCAAACCCCATAATTTTCACAACGCCATCCGGGACTTTTAATATGCCAGATATGCTTTTTAATAGTGTACTTTTGCCACAACCATTAAAACCTTGTATCCAATGTATACCTGATTTGAATTCTTTGTTAAAATTTTCAAAGACTTTGAGCTCGTCATAGTTAATGTTTAAATTTTGAATAGAAATATAGTTCATGAGTAATTATATAATGTTATGGCAGTGATGGTGGACAACACAGCAAAAGTTATTAAGGTTTGGTTTTGTTTGATTAGTAACCGCAGAGGGTAACAAATGGTTAACACAACAATGTGATAAATCATCAGTTCTGTTAATTGGGTTAAACCAATCACATCAACGATTAAATAGTACAGTATAAAATGAAGCACCAGAGAAATTATAATAACTGTAAATACATCCCTCAATAACCAAAAAGTTTTCGACACGGGTAAGCTCATTAGCAACTTATCCATTCTTAAACGTTGATCTTTAAAACTGACATAAAAACCACTGAGATAATATGCCAACAAAGACTCAAATCCCATAACATAGGGAAAGAGATTGCCTTCATTAATATTGGATAAGTGCTGAGATATCAATGAGAATCCAATGACTAGAAAGCACACAAATAAAAACCTAAACATACTAGCTGTTGCAGTAGCTTTAAATAATATTTGATAGTACAAATTGTATTTGATTAGCCCTGTAATATGAGGTTTCATCGCAGTTATTTTTATTGAAATTATATCAGGTTTAGATAATTTTACAGCCAATAAAAACCACATCGTTGCTGTGATAAACATACCAAAATAATTCATACTCAGTGAAGCAGATACTAGGTATAGTGCACTAATAAGCATCAATAAAACACTATTCATTAAGGACCATTTAAATACAGCAATATACTGAGTCGTTAATAAAATGAATATCAACATCAAATTACTGCATAAATTCAATAGGTTGATATCTGAATCACTTTTTAATTGATAATAAAAACTGGCCATTACAATCATCCATAAAAAATGGTTAGCTAACAATAATAGGGTTAAGTTTATCTTGTTATTTGTGCCGTTATCAATTGGCAGTGATTGCAGTAGTTTTGTGAATTCACCACCTGTTATGGCTGTTTTCTGTGCCCGACTAAAGACAACAAAAATGGCTTGTAACACTAGAAACCAAATTAATCTGCTAGTAATTGTGTTCTCTGGGTTAGTTATGTTTAAAAAAGGAGTAGTAAGTGCCTTAAACAAAAGGTTGAGGTTATCACCAACGGCTACACCAGGTAAAAACAGGACAATGACAAACAAACCATTTTGGTAACGCAAAATGAAATTTTTAGCGGTTAAATTAAACCACTTTATTCGTAGCTTTAGCAAAAGTTGTAGTGATTGCATGGACGTATTGAATTTAATTTTCCTGAGACATGTGACTAGACACTATATTATCTATTAAATTACAATAAATGTAATTGGTTTGCAAAAGAGAACCCCAACAAATCTTCATCAAAGTTCTTGCTCAAAGCCATTACCTTAAACTTCTCACCCATTTCATTAGGCAAAGTTAATTTTTTCATTTCAGTTGTTTTACGGTAATAGTTTTCAAAATCATTTTCAGAATCACCCAATTTATCGTGAATCGCCAAAGACATCAAAAAATGTGCCTGAGTACAATAACCATCAACGGACAAACCACAATCATCTGCCGCTTCTGCCACTGCAGTAAAGTCAACAAATGCGGTAATGTCTTGAATGCCTATATTTTTGAAATAGTCAAAATTTGCCTGGTGTTGAAAATGACACACTAATGTGCCTTGATTTCTTTGTGGGTGATAATAACTGTTGCGTTCATAGCCATAGTCTACAAAAAACACCGCGCCTTTTTCTAATCCAGCAGTGATTGTCTGCAACCACTCAGATAAATAAGGTATAAATTCTGACTCATAACCATCCGCTAAATCTAAGTTTTTACTTAACAAATCAACTTCCAATGCATTTGGGAATTTGACCCACGTTTTACTAAAATCAGAGTCACAATCTACCCGTAATTGTTTGTAACTCTGATCTTCTACCTTAAATACCTCTACTGCTAAGGCATCAATAACCTCGTTTGCAAATACCACACCGTTAAATTCATCAATAGGTGGTTCATAAATCCATTCAACCCTTTGTTTTATTGGCTCTGGGAGAGTATTGAGTTTTTGTTTTTGCCTGTGCTGTAAATCCGCACTCACTTCAAGAATATAGTATTTTTCAGGCAAACAATTTAACTGATCCAATTCAATTAAACAATCATAACAAAATTGACCAGTTCCAGCTCCCAATTCCATAATGACAGGTGTATCTAAAGAATCAAGCACTTGTTTGAACTGCTTGGCTAAACACTTTGCAAACAAATCCCCTTGCTCTGGAGAGGTAATAAAATCGCCATCCTTGCCAAACTTATGTGTGCCTGATGAATAATAACCCAAGCCAGGTTGATACAAAGCCATGTGCATAAACTCTGAAAAGCTAATATTACTTTCTTTGGCAATACGTTGCCTTATCATTTGCGTCAATGCTAAACTGTGTTGTTTCAATGATGGATCTATTTCTGACATGGTTTTAGTAGCAATATGAATAAAGTGATGTTAATAACAGGAGCAGCACAACGCATGGGAGCATATTTAGCTCAGGCCGCTCATGCCGATGGATACAATATTGTAATGCATTATCGTCATTCAGCCAAACAAACGCAAGTATTGCAAAGTATGCTGAATAATATTCGCAGTAATTCATGTATTAGCGTTCAAGCAGACTTTAATCAGGGTGATGAATTTCAAGACATCATTCAAGCAATTGAATCGAGTTTTAATAGGCTAGATGTATTAGTTAACAATGCCTCAGAGTTTTTTTCAACGACAATTAACAATCTATCCAGTAATGATTATGATAAACTTTTTAATAGTAATGTTAAAGGCCCATTATTTTTATCAAAAGCCTGTTACCCACTGTTAGTTAAATCTAAGGGAACAATCATTAATTTGGTTGATATCCACGCAGAGAAGCCACTGAAAAACTACCCTGTTTATTCCATGGCAAAAGCTGCCAACAACATGATGGTCAAAGCACTGGCAAAAGAATTTGCACCCGAGGTACGAGTTAATGGCATATCACCTGGATATATTCAAGATCCAGTTGATGGTGAAGACGTCAATTTAAAAATTAATAATAGAATTGCCTTAAACAAAAAAGGCGAAAATAATAACATCTACCAAACATTGCAATTCTTAATCCAAAACGATTATGTGACAGGACAAACCATTCAAGTTGATGGTGGACGCAGCTTGAATATGTAATTGTTAACAATTGTTTTGATTGTTTTTATATATTAGCAGTTATCATATGTGGTTCCTAATAGTTCACACTTTTAGGTTTTATAATTAAATGGAGAATAAATATGAGTGTAGCAAAAGTGACAGAAATTATCGCATCATCGGATAAAAGTTTTGAAGATGCAGTACAACAAGGCATATCACGTGCATCAGAAACAATTAAAGGCATAACAGGTGCATGGGTTGAATCACAAAAAGTGACTGTCAATAATGGTCAAATCGACCAATACCGCGTCAACATGAAAATCACATTTGTGTTGAAATAGGAGAATAATATGAGCATAGCAAAAGTAATCGAAATATCAGCTTCTTCGTCTAAAAGCTTCGAAAAAGCCATGAAAAACGGCTTAAACCAAGCAAATGATAGTTTAAAGAATATAACAGGTGCATGGGTAGAGTCCCAAAAAGTCACTGTTAAAGATGGCAAAATTGACCAATACCGTGTCATTATGAAAGTATCATTTGTTTTAAAATAACCTGATATGAATATACGCTAAGGCATTATTGTTCTTAGCGTATAGTGTTAGAAACTAAGTGTTTCTTGATAAGGCGTATTTTGTAGCGCTTGTGTGAGCAATAAATGCAACAATTATCCATACCCAAAATGACCCTATGGGAAGAAATTTATACCAATAAACAAACCATAAAAATGCCGTGATTAAATTCATGACAGCTTCAATAAAGAAATTGATTATCATTGCAAAACCAATACTGTCTAAAAAATCCTGAAACCCCGTAAAGCTGCGTATAAAATCAAATATTTGGTACACCTCTATATCTGTCTCTTATACACATCTCCGAGCCCACGAGACAGGCAGAAATCTC
>CAJXVJ010000045.1 GCA_913061105.1 uncultured Alcanivoracaceae bacterium
CGAGATTTCTGCCTGTCTCGTGGGCTCGGAGATGTGTATAAGAGACAGAAAATACACTCAAACTAATCATTGAGAGCAAAGTTGACATCAATATATGTATTTTTTTCACGATATTGCCAAAAATCCTAAGTTTTACAGTTGTTTATAGCGAGTTTCTAATGAATATTTCAAAGTTCATCCACATCATATCAATAATGTGGTGATAATTCAAACAAAATAGTGTTGAAATACGAGTTAATTTAGGGGAATTCTATCTTAAAGCATTGAGTTGATTTTTTTGATCTTTAGAAATTTGATGAATGGATTTGATTCTGCATTTTATTTTAGGGTTTAAAGGCACTATTATCGAATCAAATTTAGCAGACAATGAACTGCTCATTGTTTGATCTAAAACAATATTAATGGCACGTCTTAAATCGCTACAATAGAAATCTAAACCAATCAAATAGGATTTATTGTGGTTGCTAGAAATGATGAGGTGTTTGTTATCTAAAGCATGCCACCCTTGAAATCTAAATGCGGTAATTTTATTTGTAGATTCCAAATTGTTTTGA
This sequence comes from uncultured Alcanivoracaceae bacterium, assembly GCA_913061105.1. Lineage (GTDB taxonomy): Bacteria > Pseudomonadota > Gammaproteobacteria > Xanthomonadales > Marinicellaceae > NORP309. The sequence continues at coordinate 555 of CAJXVJ010000045.1, forward strand.
GTGATATAATTTGCATAGATTGAGGTTTTTTTATTGTCTTGTTTGTTACAAGCAGAAACAAGTAGAAATATACTAATAATGATAATTGAATTTATTATTTTCAATGGTTTTTCCCGGTTTTTAAATCATGCAAATACAGGGAATAGCATGTCTTCTTTTTGGCGTCTGTGTTCATAAGTAACCAGTTCCCACGCTTCTGTATGTTGTAATAATTTTCTGGCCAATTGGTTGTTTAGAGCATGCCCTGATTTATATCCATAATAGGATCCAATAATAGGAAAACCCAGTTGGTATATGTCGCCAATTGCATCAAGTATTTTATGTTTAACAAATTCATCTTCATAACGAAGACCATCTTGGTTCAATACACGATAATCATCTAAAACTATGGCATTTTCCATACTACCACCCATGGCAAGGTTGTTTTCATGCAACATTTCAATGTCACGCATAAATCCAAAAGTTCGGGCCCTAGATATTTCTTTTACGAATGCGTTTGTGCTAAGGTCAATTTCTTTGGTTCTGGTATGGTCTGAAAATGCAGGGTGGTTAAATTCAATTTCGAATTTTAATTTATAACCATCATAGGGTTCAAATTTTGCAATTTTATCTTGGTGTTGTATTTCTATGGGTTGTGTGATTTTAATGAATTTTTTGGCTTTATTTTGTAATTGAATGCCAGCAGATTGTATCAAGAATACGAAAGGGCCTGCGCTTCCATCCATTATAGGCACTTCAGATGCGCTCAATTCTACAATACAATTATCAATTCCCATTCCACTAAAAGCGGCCATTAAATGTTCAACTGTTGCAATCCTTGCTCCATCTTTGATAAGGGTAGTAGACATACTGGTATCGCCCACTGCATCGGCAGCGGCTTTTATACTCATTGGGGTATCAAAATCTGTTCTACAAAAAATGATGCCTGTATCAACTTCTGCAGGTTTTAAAGTTATATATACTTTTTGTCCGGTATGAATACCGACGCCTGTCGCTCTTACTGTATTTTTCAGGGTTCTTTGTTTTATCATTATTATTTATGACTTTCTTACAATTCTCAGATTTGCGAATTCTATCACATAATTGCGAAGTTGACAAAATATCAGTTGTATTTATACAACGTCGTGTTGGGTTTATACCACAATAACGTTTGATTCCTCCCTATATTATTAATATTAGTAGTAGCCTAGGAGGTTAGGCTACTACTAATTTACGTTGCTATTACTTTATATTATTAATCTGCTTGATTCCTTAAAAAAGCAGGTATATCTAAGTAATCATCACTTAACATTGGATCTTTGTCCGCAGTAATTGCCGTTTCATCCAGATGTTCAGGTGTCTGTGCTACAGCGGCACTGCTGGATTGATGACTCCTTGCATTTTTGTACGAAGGAGAAATCTCAAACTTTTCTGCTGGCATTTTGTCAACAAGTTTTACTTTCTTCTCAGATGATTCATTAATGCCTGTTGCAACTACAGTAACACGAATTTCTCCATCCATATCCATGTCAATTGCTGTTCCAATCACCACTGTTGAGTTATCAGAAGTATATTCTTCAACCATTTCGCCAATTTCTTGAATTTCACCTAGGCTTAAATCCATTCCAGCTGTAACATTAACCAAAATACCTTTAGCACCATGCATGTCTATGTCTTCAAGTAATGGACTGTTAATTGCTAATTCAGTTGCAACAGCTGCACGGTCATCACCACGTCCAATTCCAGTACCCATCATGGCCATTCCCATTTCAGACATAACCGTTTTTACGTCAGCAAAATCGACATTAACCATGCCAGGACATGTAATTAGATCTGAAATACCTTGAACCGCACCATGTAAGACATCATTAGAGGCTTTAAAAGCATTTAATAATGTGACATCTCTGTCAAAATGGGTCAGTAACTTACCATTAGGGATGGTAATTAATGAATCAACATATTGCTCTAATTCTTGTATGCCTTTATCTGCAACGTTCATGCGTCTCTTGCCTTCGAAAGGGAAGGGTTTAGTAACTACGGCAACTGTTAAGATATTCATTTCTTTAGCAATTTGAGCCACAACAGGGGCTGCGCCTGTTCCTGTGCCACCACCCATGCCAGCAGTAATAAATACCATGTCAGTATCTTGCAACACTTCTTTAATGCGTTCTCTGTCTTCTAAAGCGGCTTGTCTGCCAACTTCAGGATTGGCACCAGCACCCAATCCTTTTGTCACATTTTGGCCAATGCGAATGATATTTTTGCATTGTGTTTTATCCAGTGCTTGAACATCTGTATTGGCGCAAATAAATTCTACACCGTTTATATCAGCTTCAACCATTTGTTGGACAGTGTTACCACCGCCACCGCCTAAGCCAATTACCTTGATTACAGCTCCACAGCTGTCATTTTCCATTATTTCAAACATTTTATTACCTCCGAAAATGTTCTATTTAAAATTAATTTGTTTTTCTGTGAAATCAAAACTCAGAGAAAAACCACTTTTTGAATCTAACAAACCAATTATTTGCTTCGTTAAGATTTCCACCACTTTGTTCGTTTCTGCTGCCATATAACAATAGACCGACACCGGTTGAATGGACAGGATTATTAACCACTTCTTTTAATCCTGAAATATTCTGTGGTGTACCAATTCTTACTGGTAAATGAAAAATTTCTTCAGCCAATTCGACTGTACCTTCCATTTTAGACGCCCCTCCAGTAAGTACAATTCCAGCGGCCATTAATTCTGCATAACCGCTGCGTTGTAATTCTGCTTGTATCAGTGTAAATAATTCTTCATAACGAGGCTCTACAACCTCTGCCAGTGTTTGTCTTGCCAATCTTCTTGGCGCTCTGTCACCAACACTGGGAACTGATATTGTTTCTTCTGCTGATGCCAATTGTCTTAAAGCACAAGCGTATTTTAATTTTATTTCCTCAGCGTACTGAGTGGGTGTGCGCATGGCCACCGCTATGTCATTTGTTACTTGATCACCAGCAATTGGGATGGCTGATGCGTGTCTGATTGCGCCATTTGTAAATACAGCTATGTCTGTGGTTCCAGCACCGATGTCCACCAAACAAATACCCAATTCCTTTTCATCTTCAGTTAAAACTGATTCTGATGATGCCAATTGTTCCACTATTAATTGGTCAATATTGAGTCCACATCGGGCAACACATTTTGATATGTTTTGTGCTGCAGAATCAGATCCTGTAATTAAATGAACCCTGGCTTCAAGTCTGACACCTGACATTCCAATGGGGTGCCGAATGCCATCTTGGCCATCAATGACATATTCTTGTGGCAATACATGTAAGACTCTTTGGTCTGCAGGTATGGCCACAGCTTTTGCTGCATCCAATACTTTATCAACATCATTGGCAGTCACTTCTTTGTCTTTAATGGCAACAATACCATGCGAATTAATACTCCGAATATGACTGCCAGCGATTCCAGCATAAACAGATTGAATTTCACAACCTGCCATTAATTCTGCTTCTTCAATTGCGCGTCTAATAGATTGTACAGTAGATTCAATATCTACAACAACACCACGTTTTAATCCCCTTGATGGTGATGAACCTATGCCAACCACTTCGAGTGAGTCGTCTTTGTGTTGTTCTCCAACTATGGCAACAATTTTAGAGGTTCCTATGTCCAAACCTACTACCAAATTATTGTCTATTTTCTTACCCATTTATGTTCCAACCTGTGTTTGACTATCAGTGTTATTTAATTCATTAGGTGGCCATTTGACCACATATCCGTTGGTGTATCTAAGGTCTATGTATAGTGGTTTTTTCTCATTCGATTTTAAAAGTTGTGTCCAAGTGTCGGTTAATCTAACTAATTTAGCATCCATTTGTTGTGATCCTAAATTGACTGATACACCATTGGATAACTCTAATTCCCAACCACCTCTATTACTGATTGATGAAGAAATAATGTCGAATCCTGTTTTTTTAACAATTTCATTGTAACGAATATATTTGTCCCATATCTGTGATGAGTTATTATCATTGCCTTGTATCTGCGGAAGTGCTGCAAGATCATCTATGCTATCAACTTCAAACACTTTGCCATCCTCATTAAGTAGTTGATTGTCATTCCATACAGCTACTGCTTTGTGTTCAATGAGTTTAATAATCAAACTGTTTGGCCATTTCTTATTGACTGATACACGTTGTACCCATGGTAATGTCGTTAATTTTTCTCGGATTCTATCTGGATTCACTTTAAAAAAAGAACGTTCTGAATAAGCTGCCACTACCAGCCTAATCTGCTCAGAGCTGACTCTTTTGAATTCTGCTTCAATTTCAATGTTATTTAATTCCCAATGTGAAGATTTAATCACACCTGACATAAGTGCGGCCATCAACAATATGGTTAGTGAAATTAATAACAAAGATAATTTTGCGCCTTTAGTCATCAGTACCTGCTCCTTTGTCAAATGCGGTTGATAATATTTGCAAAACCAGGTCTTCAAAATTCCAACCTATGGCATTGGCTGCTTTTGGAACTAGACTTGTGGCCGTCATGCCTGGAGTGGTGTTTGCTTCAAGAAACCACCTGTTTCCTTGTTCATCAATCATGAAATCAATCCGTGCCCAACCTTTTAATGAAAGCGTATTAAAAGCCAATAATGCATCATTTTTAATGGCTTGCTCAAGAGAATCATCATATCCGCTTGGGCAAAAATATTGCGTTTCATTGCTTCGATATTTGGCTTCATAATCGTATAAGCCAATTGCCGGTATAATTCGAATAACAGGTAAAACATTGTCCTTTATAATTGCTACAGTACATTCTGTTCCTTCAATAAATTGTTCAACAAGTATTGAATCAACACCTTCTAACGCTAATTGGCAATTTTTATGTAGCTCTTCTTTGTCTTTTGCTAGATACAAGCCAACACTAGAGCCTTCTTGAGTGGGTTTAATAATCCATGGCCCATCAAATCCTATATTTAAGTCATTGATGGTGTTTAAAGTTTGAGATTGAGGTGTTTTCAAACCAACATTTGTTACCAAGGTTTTAGCAACATCTTTGTGCCAACTTAATACAGCACCAGTGACATCACTACCAGTATAATTAACATTTAGGCTAGATAACAGGCCTGCTAATTCACCATTTTCTCCAGCTTCACCATGAAGAATGTTGAATACAGCATCATAATCATCCATATTTGAGGCCAGCAATTGTTGAACTCCGTCTATGGCTGTGGTGTTAACTTTTTTCGCGTTAAGTGCTTTAATAACGGCATCACCCGATCGCAATGAAACATTGCGTTCAGCTGAAGTTCCGCCCAGAATAACAGCAACATTTAAGCCCTTGGCTTTGAAATCAATCATTTTTCACCCCATGTGCTAAGTCTAGTCCATTATTTTTAACCAATGTTTTGGCTATTTGGCCAATGTTTCCAGCACCAGCCAAAAGAACCAAGTCGTCATTCTGAATGATGTCATTCAAATCTTTGCTCAAGTTTTCTACATCTGCTATATATATGGGGTCGATTTTTCCGCGGGTTCTAATACTGCGGCACAAATCGCCAGAGGCATATCCAGATATTGGATCTTCTCCAGCAGCAAATACATCGGTGACTACCAAAACATCTGCATGATTAAGTGCTTCAGTAAATTCATCAAATAAATCTCGGCTTCTTGAATATCTATGGGGTTGAAATACGACCACCAAACGGTTATCCCAACCACCTCTACAAGCATTGATTGCTGCAGTCAGCTCTGTTGGATGGTGTGCATAGTCATCAACTAATGTAAATGTTCCTGCTTTGCATTTAAGGTCTTGATACAAATTAAATCTTCTACCAATACCTGCGAAATTTTGTAATCCTTCTTTTATAAGGTCTACAGATACACCCAGTTCTAAAGCAATTGAGATGGCTGCTAGAGCATTTTGTACATTGTGTAAGCCAGGTAAGTTTATTGTGACACCTTTTGCAATAAGATTGTTATCTTTGGTAACGTCAAATGTTGTATTTTGTCTGTGGTTTTTAATGTTTAATGCACGTACCATTGCATTTTCAGACAAACCATAAGTGATGGTTGGTCTGAGTAATCTGGATGCAAGTTCTGCAACATTGTCATCATCAATACACAGTATCGCTACACCGTAAAATGGTAAATGGTGTAAAAAATTATCAAATGCTTTTTTCAACAATGAAATTTTACCATCAAATGTCTGCATGTGGTCGGCATCAATATTTGTAACTACTGCTAAAATGGGTTGTAATAATTGGAAGGAACCATCGCTTTCATCAGCCTCAGCTACCAAGTATTCACTGGTTCCTAACCCAGCATTAGTGCCAGCAGAATTTAATAAGCCTCCAATAACAAAAGTTGGATCTAGTTTTCCGGCAGCCAATACGCTGGCTACCAGTGATGTGGTTGTGGTTTTCCCATGTGTCCCTGCTACTGCAATGCCTATTTTAAAGCGCATTAACTCAGCCAACATTTCAGCCCGTGATAAAATAGTTGTCGCCTGTTTTCTTGCAGCAATAAGTTCAGGATTGGTCTCTCTAATGGCCGATGAAATGACCACAACATTGGCATCTTTAATGTTAGATTCATTGTGACCAATCATCACTGTAATGCCCATCTTGATTAACCGTTGTACAACATCACTTTTGTTTAAATCGGAACCAGATACATTAAAGCCAAGATTATGTAATACTTCAGCAATGCCACTCATACCGCTTCCACCTATCCCAATCATGTGGATATTCTTCATGCGGTTAACAAATCTGTTTTTAGGAGTTAAGTAGCTCATTTAACTAACTCCAAGCAAAGATTGGCAACCTTTTCAGCAGAATCATGTTTGTGTAAGTTTTTTGAATTTTTCGCCATCTCTAATCTTTTGGTTGAATCACTACATAGCTCTTCTATATAGGACTTTAGAATTTCAATCTTTTGAGTTTCCTGCCAAATATATCCAGCGTTATTTTCTACAATATTTTCAGCATTAGAAGTTTGGTGGTCATCCACTGCATAAGGGTAGGGCACAAATATTGCGGGTAATCCCACCGCATTGATTTCAGCGATTGTTAAAGCGCCTGCTCGTGCAATAACAACATCGGCCCATGCATACGCGGCAGCCATGTCGTTAATAAATTCATGTACTTCTACAACTGAAGAATTAGGATAATTTTCTTGTGTTGTTTCTTTGTTGTTTTTACCACACTGGTGTTTAATTGAAATGGAATCTGAGTCAATTAATTCATGCAATAATTCTGGAACACGTGTATTAAGGCTATTGGCACCCAGTGAGCCACCTATAATAAGAACATTGAGGCTTTGGTCACTTTTTTTGTCTTTAGTACATTCTTCAATTTCTTTTCTTACGGGATTGCCCACCCATTGAGAACCATACAGTCCATTAAGGTTAAATCCTGTTAAAACTTTTTTAGCCCATTTTGCTAAGTATTTATTGGTCATGCCAAATTTGCTGTTTTGTTCATGCACTAATAATGGGATGCGTTTAAATCTTGCAGCTAAACCACCAGGCCCAGCAACATATCCACCCATACTAATTACGGCATCAATTTGTTCTTGTTTAAAGTATTTTGCTGCAGCTCTTGTGGCTGAAAATAATTTAAACGGCAGTGTTAATAATCCTTTTATGCCTTTTCCTCTTAAACCTTTTATTTTTAATAATTTAATAGGTATGTTGTGTTGTTTAACCAATTTCTCTTCCATGCCACCAATCGCACCTAACCAAACCACTTTGGCATTTTTTTCAGATAGTTTTTTTGCAACAGCTAAACCTGGGAATATGTGGCCACCTGTACCGCCTGCCATAATGGCTACTTTTGTTATTGAAGCATTCATAGGGCCGCCTCATTGTGGCTTCTTATGGCTTTAACATTGTGCATTCTGTTTTCATAGGAAACGCGCATAACAATGGCTAAGCTTAAAAGGCTCATCATAATGGCAGAGCCACCAGAACTAATAAATGGCAGAGTTAAACCTTTTGTTGGTAACAATCCTAAATTAACACCCATGCTTAAAAAAGCTTGCAAGGCAATCCAAACACCGATACCAGCACAGGCATATGCTGCAAATTCCTTACCATTTTCAAGCGCCGTTTTAGAAATAGAAAATATTCTGGTAATTAAAATGACGAACAAACTGATCAATAAAATCACACCAACAAAGCCCATTTCTTCAGCAAAAACTGAAAATATAAAGTCAGTATGAGCTTCAGGTAAGTAAAATAGTTTTTGAACACTGCCACCAATGCCAATTCCAGAGACCTTGCCACTGCCTATGGCAATTAAGGCTTGCACTAATTGAAAGCCTCCATCAAATGGATCATCCCATGGATTTATAAATCCTTTTAATCTTTGCATTCTATAAGGTTCTGCTATGGCAATTATGGCCATTGATGAAGCGGAAACCAATCCAAGTATAGTTAAGTCGCGGTATCGGGCGCCAGCAATGTATATCATAAATAAGGTAATAATTAATAATAATACAGCAGAACCAAAATCTGGTTGCAACAACAGTAATAATGCCAATACCATTGCTAACAACAAAGGTTTGATGACGCCAAAGAATTTGTTTTGTAAGCCTTGTTTGTGTTTGACGATGTATCCAGCTAAATAAACAATCATGGCCAGTTTAACGGCTTCAACTACCTGAAATCTGGCTATACCCAGATTGATCCATCTTCTGGCACCATTTATTTTGACTCCAATTCCAGGAATCAAAACAATAATTAACAATATGATGGCCACGACAATTAGTACACGGCTTAATTGTTGCATCCAGTCCATTTTTATTGCCAAAATAATAGAGCTCAATAAAGTGCCTATTCCAATATATAATATGTGACGTTTAAGATAATAAAAGGCATCGTGGTTATATTTTTCAGCAATGGCAAAAGATGATGATGCCACCATAATTATGCCTATTCCAATCAGGCTCAAAGCAGATACCATCAACCAAAAGTCTACGCCCACAGCCAGATAGCTATTGGAGGACATTTTGTTTGCTTGTTTAGATGAAATCTTCATTTTATATATATTAATACTCTTATCTAACTTTCAATGTGGCTAAACCAATTAAAACCATGATTAATGCCATGATCCAAAAACGAACAACCACTTTTGGTTCTGGCCAGCCTTTTAATTCAAAATGGTGATGTATGGGTGCCATTTTGAAAATTCTTTTTTTGCGTAACTTATATGAGCCTACTTGAAGTATGACTGAGATTGTTTCCATAACAAAAACCCCACACATAATGAAAAATACAAGCTCTTGACGGGCAATGATGGCAACAATGCCTAATGCTGCACCTAAAGATAAGGCGCCGACATCACCCATAAACATTTCAGCTGGATAAGTATTAAACCACAAGAAACCCAAGCCAGAGCCTACTATGGCCGCACAAAATATAGCCACTTCACCGGCATTTTGAATAAAGGGTATAAACAAATAATCAGAAAACACTGCATGGCCAGATAAATAAGTGATAACACCTAATGCAGCGGCTACTAATACCACGGGCATGATTGCCAAACCATCCAATCCATCAGTTAAGTTAACAGCATTAGATGAGCCAACCATGACAAAATAACCTAAAGGAATAACCAGCCAACCCAAGGCCCAGTCTAAATCTTTTACAAAGGGTATAACCATTTGTGTGGTTAGACTGTTATCACCATAATAGTAAAGAAACAAAACAGCACTGATACCAAATATTGATTGCAAAGTATATTTCCATTTAGCTGATAAACCAGCAGAATCTTTTAATACTAACTTTCTGTAATCATCTAACCAACCAATTAAGCCAAACCCAAACAATACATACATACAAATCCAAACATAATTAATGGTTAAATCTGACCACAACAAACAGGCTACTATGATGGAAAATATTATTAATGCGCCACCCATAGTTGGTGTGCCTTGTTTTGATAGGTGAGATTCGGGACCAAGGCTTCTAACATGTTGTCCAATTTGTTTTTCTTGTAGTTTTCTAATAAATACAGGGCCGAGGAAAACAGAAAGCATCAAAGCTGTTAATGCAGCCATAATGGCTCTAAATGTTTGGTATGAAAATAAATTCAACCAACTATGATTCTCTTGAAAATACTGTGCAATCCAAAGTATCATGCCACTTTCTCCGATTTTATTAAACCATCAATTAAGTCTTCAAGGTGCATTGAACGAGATCCTTTAACTAAAACCGTGCCATATTTATTCCAACTCTTTAATAGATGATTTTTTAAAGAGTCTATGTCTGTAAAATGCATGGTTTCATCTGAAAAAGCGAGGCTGGCTTGTTTTGAATCTTGGCCAATGGTTAATAAATGTGTCACCTTGTTTTGTTTGGCAAATTCACCCACGTGCTGGTGGTGCTTTAATGAATCGTTCCCTAATTCAGCCATGTCACCTAATATTAATGTCGTGTTTCCGTCATAAGAAGCTAAAACATCTATGGCCGCCTTTACAGATTGTGGATTTGCGTTATAACTATCATTAATGATAATGTTGCCATCAATTTCTCCCATGAATTGCAGTCTTCCTTGTGGTGGATTAAATGTCTCTAAGCCTTTTTTAATGTCATCATTATTAATATCTAATGAATTGGCTATGGCAGTTGCGCATGCAGCATTGGCTTGGTTATGAATGCCAACAACGGGCAATTTTATATTATTTATTTTGCTATCATTGACCGTTAAGCTAAATTCTTGATTGTCATTGATTTTTATTGAAGCGGCTTGGTTTGTACCGAAACTCAGTATTTTGCCATTGGTTAATGTTGTCCAATAGTTATAATTTTCATCATCAATGGGTAAAACAGCAAAATCTTTATCGTTGAGCTTGGCAACTATTTGGCCTTTTTCCTTAATAATGGTTTCAAATGATCCGAATCGCCCTATGTGCGCTTCTGAAACATTGGTAATGGCAGCAGTAGTAATGTCAACCAATGAGACTAGCCACAAGATATCACCCAGTTTTGCAGCACCCATTTCAACAACGGCATAATCATCATCCTTGTGAATATTGCATAAGGTTAAAGGCACTCCTATTTCATTGTTTAAATTTCCAAGTGTAGCAGAACATTTATTTGAAACTGAAAGGATTGAATGAATCATGTTTTTCACAGTTGTTTTGCCGTTTGATCCGGTTATGGCAATCACTTTTGCTTTACATTGATTGGACCAATTTTTGGCCAATACAGATAAAGCAGCTAAACTTTCTTCACAAATGAGTTGGGGAACCTCTACTTCTTGAGCTGAACTAACCAATATTGCAACAGCACCATTATCGATAGCCGACTGACAATGGTCTTCACCATTAAAATTTTCACCTTTTAATGCAACAAAAAGTTTGCCCGTGCAATCTTTTCTTGAATCGGTACATATGCCTCGAAATTGTGCAGGTTTACCAACAAGTGTGGCGCCTGTTACAGCAGCTGCCTGATGAAGGTTCATGCTAATCATGCGCATTCCTCCATTTTTTCGTTCAGTAATTCAGTGGCTATTATTCTGTCATCAAATGTGGTGTACTGACCATTGATGAGTTGGTAGTTTTCATGGCCTTTGCCTGCGATTAAAATAATATCTTCTGCTTGAGCATGTTCAATGGCATGGGCAATGGCTTGTTTTCGAGAATGAATAACCAAAGGATGTGTTTTCATGCCCAATAAAATATCTTGAGTAATTTGCTCGTTGTCTTCGTATCTTGGGTTGTCATCGGTCACAATAACAACATCAGCTAAGGTTTCTGCAATATAGCCCATTTCTGGTCTTTTGCCTTTGTCACGGTTGCCTCCACAGCCAAATACACACCAGATTTTTCTTGCATTGTGTTCTTTCAGGGCAGTCAGAACTTGTTCTAATGCATCTGGTGTGTGGGCATAATCCACTATTATTAAAGGACAATCATCAGATTTAATGTCAGGTTCAACACAATTAATTCTGCCCGGAACTGGGCTTAATTGAGGGATGAGTTTGACAATTTCTTCAGGAGTAAATTTTTGACACAATAATGTCGAAACAATTAACATCAAATTATCAATATTAAACCTGCCTAACAATGTTGTAAAAACTGGATATGGTTTGTTGTTCCAATTTAATGTGAAATCAATGCCTTTAGGGCTGAGGGTAATATTATTAGCATACAAATCAGCATTCGAATCATCAATGGCGTAACTTATTGTTTGGCAGGTTAATTCTGATAACCATTTTTTACCATAATAATCTTTAAAGTTAATGACAGCGAATTCGATGCCATAATCGGTAAATAATTTCTCTTTGGCAGCAGCGTATTTGTCCATTGTTTCATGGAAATCTAAATGATCTCTACTGAGATTTGTATAAGCTGCACCTGAAAATCTTGTGGCATTAACCCTGCCTAAATCTAATCCATGAGAAGAAACTTCAAAGCTAACATGGGTGATGTCTTGTTCAACAAATTCGGCTAAGATTTTTTGTATTTCAAGTGAAGATGGTGTGGTGTTCTTCAGTTCATGCATTTGCTGTAAATTACCATATCCCAATGTGCCTATATAAGCGCCTTTAATGCCCAGTTTATCCCAAGCTTGTAACATCAACCACGCCGATGAAGTTTTTCCATTGGTTCCAGTTATACCTATTAATTCAAGCGACTCAGAAGGATTTTGATAAAAATTTGCTGCTAAGACACCTATTTTTTCAGATAAATTTTCTACCTCAATAACAGGGATAGTTAATGGTTGTTGCCTGCCTTTTGGTTTGGCTCTTCCTTTGTTGACAGACTCAGCTAATATGGCACATGCACCGCCACGTTGAGCTTGGTAAGCAAAGTCTATGCCATGGTTGTCATAACCACTCAAAGCGATAAATAAATCACCAGTAGTGATTCTTCTGCTATTATGACAAATGCCTGTTACAGCAATATTCAACTTTTCAGTATCGATACCTACCCAATTTAATACTTGGCTCAAATCAATCTTCATTGCTGGCCTCCAGTGCTAATTGTGGTTGGTAATTTTCTGGTGAGATATTCAATATTCTTAAACTATTCTGCATAATTTGCTTAAATATTGGAGCTGCTACGACCCCGCCACCATATTCTTCACCAGCTGGGTCAGTAATACTAATAGCCACAACGAGTCTAGGATTTTCTGCTGGTGCATAACCAACAAAACTGGCAATGTAATTATCAGAATATCCGCCTTGTGCTGCCATTTGAGCGGTTCCTGTTTTACCAGCAACTTTGTAACCTTCAATTATGGCCTTGTTACCAGTGTTTTCTTTAGTGACTACTGCTTCAAGCATTTTGCTGACTGTGTTAGCGACTTTAGGGTCGATAATGGCTTTGTCTTGTTTAATTTCACCTTTTATATATGTTGGGTTTCTTAACCTTCCATTGTTGGCGATAGCGGCATATGCTACAGCCAGTTGTAATGTAGTGACTTGTAAAGAATATCCATATGCGATGTTGGCTTGACGAGAACGTGACCATCGACTGTGATCAGGCAAATGACCTGAAGACTCTCCAATGATCCCACTGTTAGTACTAGAGCCAAGCCCAAACAAATTAAAAGTATCCCAAAGATGGCTTTTACTAATATTAAGGGCGATTTTTGCAGCACCAATATTGCTTGATTTTGCCAATAGTTTTTCTAAGTTTATGTCGCCATAATTTCTGAAGTCTTTAATTTTATAGCCATCAACTTCAAAAACACCAGGTGCAGTATCAATAATACTTTCATCTGTGTATTCGCCACTTAATAAACCAGCAACAACTGTAAATGGTTTTATTACAGATCCTGGTTCATAGATATCTTGTGTGGCACGGTTACGCATGCCAGAAATAGATTCTTGGGTTTTGTTATTGGGGTTGTAAGAGGGTTGTGAAACCATGGCCAATACTTCACCCGTAGCTGCATCCAAAATAATGGCAGCCCCTTTTTCTGCTTTGTGTTTGTAAACGGCAGTTTTTAAGGCTTTATAAGCCACGTATTGCAATCTTCTATCGATGCTTAAATCAATGTCTTTTCCAGGCTTGGCAACAGTCACTTCCTTGATGTCTTTTATAATGTGCCCAAAACGGTCTTGCATAACTTGTTTGCTGCCAGTTTGACCAGCTAACCATTGATCATAAGTGCTCTCAATGCCTTCTTTACCAATGTCATTTGCATCAGTAAATCCAATTAATTGTGAAGTTATTTCTCCAGCAGGGTAGAATCTTTTAAATTCTTTTCTAAATTCAACACCTGTAATATTTAATGCTTTAACAGAATCAGCCAAATAAGGAGGGATGCGGCGTTTAATGTAGATAAATTTTTTATTCTTCTTATCTGTAACCAATTCTTTCAGTTTGATAGGATCCAAATCTAAAGCTTCGGCCAATTGTTCAATTCTTGACAGTTGATCAATTAATTTTGATGGTTCAATGCCAATAGAAACCATCGGTGTGCTGATGGCTAATGGTTCTCCATTTCTATCAAAAATTGTACCCCGTGGCACCAAAAGGTCAATTTCTCTAATCTGGCGAATATCACCTTGTTTTGTATAAAATTCTTTGCCTTTAACCTGAATAGTAAACGCACGGGCAACGATTACTATGAAACACAGCATTAAAAAGGCAATAACGATAGACATGCGCATATTCACATTCACGGCGTTACCTCTTTTCTTTGTTTTATGTGTTGCCTTTTTTATCATCGTTTTATGTTTAAAATATGTTCACTATCTGGTACTTTCATGTCCAGTTGTTTAGTTGCTTCCGCCTCAATTCGACTATTATTAACCAAAGTTGAGTGTTCTATTTGTAATCTTCCCCAATCAGCATTCAGGTTGCGTTCTTGTTCTATCAATACTTGCAAATCAACAAATTGATTCCTTGTTTTGTGTTGCAAATAAATATAGTTCACAATAACAAACAACAATAAAGCCAATAAAGACAGGGGTATTATCAAGTCTTTAAGCTTCATAGTTTTTCAGCTACACGCATTATCGCGCTTCTTGCTCTTGGGTTGTTTTGTAGTTCAGCCCCAGATGCTTTTATGGGTTTTCCTACTATTTTTAAACTTGCACTTTCTAGTGGTGCAATGGGCATTCTTTTGTCGTATTTTCCAGTACTGGCTTGTTTCTTAAAGAATCGTTTCACAATTCTGTCTTCTAATGAATGAAAGCTAATTACTACCAATCTGCCATTTGGATTTAAACTATTTAATGCAGCAGGCAAAACATTTTCAACTTGTTCTAGCTCTCTATTCAAATGAATTCTTATCGCTTGAAAAGATCTCGTAGCAGGGTGTTTTTTACTGTATTTGTTGATTTTTTCAATAATCCCTACTAACTCATTGGTCGTTTCCAATGGCTTGATCTCTTCACGGTATATAACTATTTCTTTGGCAATCTTAGTGGCGTTTTTTTCTTCACCATATCTCCATAAAACCTTAGATATTTCTTTCCAGTCTGCTTGGTTTAACCATTGGGCCGCTGTTTCGCCACCGCTTGTATCCATACGCATATCCAAAGGACCGTCCTTGTTAAAGCTAAACCCTCGATGCGCTTCGTCAATTTGTGGTGATGACACACCTAAATCAAAAAGGATGCCATCAACTTTGTTATCAAAATGTTTTGCAATCATTGCTTCAAGTTGCTCAAAAGGCCCGTGCTCAATCAACAAATCTTTATTATTCAACTGTTGAGCTGTTTCTATCGCCACAGGATCTTGATCTATCACCAATAATTTTCCATTGTTTAATTGTGATAAGATAAGTTGGCTGTGCCCACCACGTCCAAAAGTTGCATCGACATAATTTCCATTCTGTTTAATACCAAGAGCTGTCACAGCCTCATTTAAAAGAACCGTCTCATGCGCATTACTCATTTCCTACAGTACCAGTTTTTTCATATCATCAGAAACACCTTCACTGAGGTCTGGAATCTGATGTCTTAGTTTCATTAATGCTTCTTCATTCCATAGTTCAAATTTATCGCCCATGCCCAACAGTATGACCTTTTTGTCCATAGAAGCTACCTGACGCATGTTTACTGGGAGTTGAATTCGAGAACCCTTATCTGGTTCTGCGAAAAATGCACTACCAATAATTTTTTGTTGTAAATTTCTGTGATTTGGGTCAAAACTACTTAATGGCTTGACAGAATCATGTACTCTCTGCCATTCTTGTTCTGGGTATATAAATAATGAAGAAACTTCAAAGGGGTTATAAGCTGTCTCTTATACACATCTCCGAGCCCACGAGACAGGCAGAAATCTCG
>CAJXVJ010000046.1 GCA_913061105.1 uncultured Alcanivoracaceae bacterium
ACACAGAGTAGATCGTCGGCAGCGTCAGATGTGTATAAGAGACAGGGTTTAAACAAAGGAGCTAATTTTGAGTTAGGACGTCAATTATTCAATGTAATAAAGAAATCATTTATTAATAAGATTGATGCTAATTTTGTACACTCGCTCAATACAGTGGGTTTAAAAAGTGGGAATAATGTGTATTATGCAGACTCCCAAAATTTGGGAGATAAACTATTTCCTCCTCTTCTGGATAGTACAGTTGGATTAAATGATAAGGAGTTATTCTTAAGTGAATTAAATTTAATAGCAGATAATCTTTATGATGGTAGTAACCCCTCATTTGGAATGCATAAGAAATATCAAAAAAAAATATTAAGCAAAGACATGTCAAGAGTTAAAAATATTGGTCTTGAAGATAATGAAGCAGTATTTATATTGTTAACAACAGGTACCAAAGTCCCCACAAAAACTACAGTAAAAGGTGCTGTTGTATCAACCGTTCTTACTTTAGGGCTTTTAACTGTTGCAAAAGTTTCAGTTACAAATATGAATGCTGTATTAATTTCTAATAATGGAGATTTATTATGGGCAGGAAAAATTCTTAGGAAAGCACCAATAAATAAAGAATGGAAGCAAACTGCCATATTTAAGAAAACGTTAAAAGGTTTTCCTAATAAATAAAACATTCTCAAATTTGTTTAGGCTGAATCTGCATGTATTCAAAACTTGCTTGTATAATAATTTTAAAGTGTCACGGTACCCAGTGTGATTCCACATCTCCCCTTTGGCTCGTGCGGAATGATGGTGTTTTTTTATTGAAAACGAGTAGTCTACTTTGTTAATGCACATTAAAAAGGGCAGAAAATTCCGCCCTTACGCTTTTCAATTACTAATTGTTAATTACTAATTACTAATTATCATCAATTAACCTTATGAATCGCTTTTTTATCTACATTAAGGGCAGCTTCATGAACGGCTTCGGATAAAGTTGGATGGGCGTGAATAATCATCGCTAAATCTTCGGCACAACCTTGGAACTCCATGGTTACCACACATTCGGCTATCAATTCTGATGCATTGGCACCAATGATGTGAGCACCCAATAATGTATCGGTTTCTTTGTCTGCAATCAGTTTAACCATGCCCTCAGGCTGATTCATGGCAACAGCCCTACCGATGGCGGCAAAAGGGAATGAGCCGACTTTGTAGTCAACGCCTTCGTCTTTTAATTGTTGTTCGGTTTTTCCTACCCATGCCATTTCAGGTTCGGTATAGATCACCCAAGGAACAGTATTGAAATCAATGTGGCCATGGTTGCCAGCAATGCGCTCAACCACAGCTATGCCTTCTTCTGATGCTTTGTGTGCCAACATAGGCCCACGAACACAATCTCCAATCGCCCAAACGTTTTGGGCAGTAGTTTGGCACATATCATTGACTTGAATTTGACCACGGTCGGTTAATTCAACCCCACAACCATCGGCCAATAAACCGTCGCTTTGGGCTTTTCTACCAACCGCCACTAATAATTTATCAAAAGTTTCGGTGGCTTGTTCGCCATTTTTTTCATAAGTGACTTCGACTTGATCGTCGCCTTTAGAATTAGATATGATTTTGGCTGCTTTAACAAACGTTTTTAAACGAATGTCCATTTTTTGTTTTTTGAATTCACGACCAGCTACTTTGGCGATATCTTTATCGACTGCTGCCAATAATGAATCCATTGCTTCAAAAATAACGATCTCAGAACCTAAACGGCCCCAAACACTGGCCATTTCAAGTCCGATAACACCAGCACCAATAATGCCCAATTTTTTTGGTGTTTCTTTAATGTTTAATGCGCCTTCGTTATCGACGATCATTTTGTTGTCAATGTCAACATTTGGAATTGAAAAAGGCACAGAACCAGTGGCAATGATAATGTTTTTACCATTGACAGTGGTTGTTTTTTCTCCTTGTGTTAATTTGACATCTCCATTGCCCATGACTGTTCCTAAGGCATGTGCAGCTTTGACTTTGTTGGCTTTAAATAAGCCTGCAATGCCACCTGTGAATTGTTTAACAATTTTATCTTTGCGGCCAATCATAGTGCCGACATCGATTTTTGCATTGTCAAAACTGATGCCATGATTTTTGTAGTCATGCTGCATGTGGGCAAAGTTTTTACTTGAATCAAGTAAGGCTTTTGAAGGAATACAGCCAACATTTAAGCAGGTTCCACCTAATGCTGGTTTACCATCTTTACCAATAAAATTGTCCACACATAATGTGCTTAAACCCAATTGAGCTGCTCGAATAGCTGCTACATAGCCACCAGGGCCTCCACCAATTACGATGACATCATATTGTTCACTCATAGTCTTCTCCTAAAGGTTCAACAGCAAACGAGCTGGATCTTCTAATGCATCTTTAATGGCAACCAAGAACAATACGGCATCTTTGCCATCGATAATTCTGTGGTCATAAGTTAATGCAATATACATCATTGGGCGGGCAACAATTTCACCATCAACTACAACTGGACGTTGTTTGATTGTGTGCATGCCTAAAATAGCACTTTGAGGTGTATTTAATATTGGAGTTGACATCAATGATCCAAATGAACCACCATTTGTAATGGTGAATGTCCCACCTTGTAAATCATCCATCGCTAATTTTCCATCACGTGCATCGATGGCATAATTCATAATGCCACTGTCAATATCAGCCAAACTCATGGCAGCAGTGTTTTTCAATACAGGAACGACCAATCCGCGTGGTGATGCCACAGCTATGCCAATATTGTGCATTTTGTGGTAAATAATGTCTGTGCCTTCGGTGGCAGCATTGATGATTGGGAATTTTTTCAGTGCCTCGGTTGCGGCTTTCACGAAGAAAGACATCAAGCCCAATTTAACACCGTGTTTTGCAATAAACTCTTCTTTGTATTTTTTACGAATATCCATAACAGCTTGTAAATCGACTTCATTAAATGAAGTCAACATGGCTGCAGTTGATTGTGCTTCAATCATGCGTTTTGAAACCATTTGGCGTAATCGCGACATTGGAACACGTTCTTCCATTGGTGTATTGGCAACAGCCATGGCATCAGGTTTGGTGATGCGGCCGCCGCGACCTGTGCCTTTAACTTGTGAAGCATCGATGTCATTTTCGCTCATGACTTTGCGAGCAGAAGGACTGGCACCGGTTGTTGTAACTGGAGCAGATTGTTCTACAGCAGGAGCAGCTTTTTGAGTAGATTGAACAGCTGCAGGTTGTTCGGCAGGTTCTGCATCAGCTGGTGCATCACCAGCTTCAAACATGGCCAAGACTTGGTCAGATAAGACTGTTTCGCCTTCACCTTGTAAAATGTCTTTAAGGTAACCGTCAACAGGTGCCGGCACTTCTAAAACAACTTTATCGGTTTCTAAATCGACAATGTTTTCATCTCGGCTGACAAAATCGCCAGCTTGTTTGTGCCATGTCGCTACAGTTGCATCAGAAACTGATTCTGGTAAAACTGGAACTTTTATTTCAATACTCATTTATTACTCCGCGTCTATATTCGATCCACGATCGCCATTGATGGCCTCATGAACTAGTTGATTTTGTTGTTTAATGTGTGCATGTGACGAACCTACTGCAGGTGAAGGCGACTGGTGTCTGCCTGCAAAATGCAAAAATTTGTTGCCATGCTTGTGATTTTTTATGCAATATTTTAAGTGGTGTCTTATTTGAAACCATGCACCTTGATTGATCGGCTCTTCTTGACACCAAATAAATACTTTGCAATTCTTATAGCTGTTTAGATATTTGATCAGTAATTGGCGGGGGAATGGGTACAATTGTTCCACCCGTAATACTGCTACTGAATCATTTGGATTGGTTTCTAGTTCTTTAATGATGTCATAATAAACTTTTCCAGAACATAGAATAACGCGTTCAACATCAGCCGCCTTAACCCGTCTATCAGGAATAACATTTTGGAATTCGCCATCGGTTAATTGATCGATACTTGAAACTGCATCTTTGTATCGCAATAAACTTTTTGGTGTCATCACGATTAGAGGCTTGCGTACTTTGCGCAGCATTTGTCTGCGCAGCATATGAAACATTTGGGCTGGAGTTGAGGGCATGCAAACTTGCATGTTGTCAACAGCGCACAACTGAAGGTATCTTTCTAAGCGTGCCGATGAATGTTCAGGACCTTGGCCTTCATAGCCATGTGGAAGAAACATAACCAACCCACAAAATCTGCCCCATTTGGCTTCACCAGAGGCAATAAATTGATCTATAACAACTTGTGCACCATTGGCAAAATCACCAAATTGCGCTTCCCAAACAATCAATGCATTGGGTTCTGAAGTGGCATAACCGTATTCAAATGCCAACACGGCTTCTTCAGATAAAACTGAGTTAATGATTGAAATTTTAGCATTGTCTGTTTCTAATTGTGCCAGTGGTGTATAGTTTTGATCTTCTGTTACATTATGTATCACGGCATGTCTATGAAAGAAAGTACCCCGTTGTGAATCTTGGCCATCAATGCGAATTTGATAACCGTCTTTTAAGATACTGGCATAAGCCATGGTTTCAGCAAAACCCCAATCCATCTTGACTTCGCCATTTTTCATTTTCAAACGGTCTTGGTAGATTTTCTTGATGCGGTTATGTGGTTTGAAATTATCTGGAATAGTAGTGATGGCTGTTGATAATTCATCAAATGATTTCTTTGAAATTGTTGTATCAACTTTTTCTTTTAAATCGCTACCAATGTGTGGTGACCAATCAACATGAAATTCGTCTTTGTTCAATTCTTTGCTTAGAGTAACAACTTCACGCCCCTCATCTAAAGCATCGCGGTAATTTTCAACCAATGACTCGGCATCCTTTTTGACTATTGTGCCTTGGGTGATTAATTTGTCTGCATAAATTTCACGTGGAGATTTGTGTTTCTTAATTAATTTGTACATGTGTGGTTGAGTCGCTGAAGGTTCATCGGCTTCGTTATGGCCATGTTTGCGGTAACAGACCAAATCAATGACCACATCTTTGTTAAATTCTTTTCTAAAATCAGCTGCCATAGTGGTTACAAACGCCACGGCTTCAGGGTCATCTCCATTGACATGAAAAATAGGAGCTTGCACCATTTTTGCTACTTCAGTACAGTATCCAGTGGCATTTTGGTCCAAGGCATGGGTTGTAGTAAAGCCAATTTGATTATTGACAACAATGTGCATGGTTCCGCCAACACAGTAGCCATCTACTTGAGACATATTGAACAGTTCCATGTTCACTCCTTGCCCTTCAATGGCCGCATCACCATGAATTAACACAGGAAAGACTTGGGTTCCTTTTATTTTATTTTTGCGTCTAAATTGCCTGGCTTTAGCAGAGCCTATAACAACAGGGTTGATGATTTCAAGGTGAGAAGGGTTAAAAGCCAATGCGACATGGACATCACCATCAGGTGTTGGGATATCAGATGAAAAACCCATGTGGTACTTCACATCTCCTGAATTAACATGATCGTATTCTTTGTCAGATTTGCCTTCGAATTCTTTAAACAGTTCTTGAGCAGACTTGCCCAATAAATTGACCAAAACATTTAAACGGCCACGATGGGCCATGCCAATAACCATTTCTTTAATGCCTTGTTTTCCTGCATGTAGTACCAATTCATACAGTTGTGGAATTAATGCATCACCGCCTTCAAGTGAAAAACGTTTTTGTCCAACATATTTGGTGTGTAAGTACCTTTCCATGCCTTCGGCTTTACTGAGTTGTTCAAGTAAACGTTTTTTCTGGCTGTCATCTGTAGGAAAAACATTGCTAATTTTTTCGATACGTTTGTGAAGCCATTCTCGTTGTTTAATGTCTACAATGTGCATGTATTCATATCCAACGTGATTTGTATATGTGTTTTTGAGTGATGCTAATATGTCGCGCAACTTCATCCTATCAGGACCAACAAGTGAACCCGTATTAAATTCAGTATCCATATCTGCTTCGTTTAAATCGTAGTAATCTGGATTTAAATCAGAAACAGCTGGGCGTTCTCGATATTGAATCGGATCAATGTTGGCAACTTTATGACCACTAACACGGTAGGAATTAATCAAGCGCAGAACAGAGGCTTCTTTTTGTTGTATTTCATTTGAACTGACATCGTTTGATGCATAACCTAATGGTAACTGGGCAGCTGCTTCAAATTTTTCAAGAATTGGTAAGTGTCTTATGTCTTGACCAGTGTTATCAGTCAGTTCATCAAACAGTTTTTTAAGTTCTGGAGAAACACTGTTTACGTCTTGTAGATAATCATCATAAAATGATTCAAGCCAGGTGGCATTACTGCCAAAAAAAGGAGATGATTTTTGCTGCGTTTTAATCCAAGATGTCACTTTATTGCCCGTCAATTTATTTGTCACTAAAAAGAGTTGAGTATTATAACGAAATTCGTCGGTGGATTAATTAAAAATAGGCATATTTAGTAAAAAAGTGACTAACTAAACAAAATCGCCCCATAGGCTATGAATTGATGCCAATATGGCTGGTGCCACAGTCTCAGTTCTTAATATTCTTTTGCCAAATTGGATTCCTGTTAAGCCAGATGATTTTAATAGGATTAAGTCTTGTTTAGACCAACCACCTTCAGGACCAATAACAATGTCAAATTCTTGCCATTTTTGTTCAGCAATGGATTGCAGTGATTGAGTTTCTTCGGGTTCTAATAATAAGCCTTTGCGTTGGTTTTTGCAGTATTCTGCCAATGAAATCGGAGTGAGTATTTCTGGAATATCAGCCCTAAAACTTTGTTCGCAGGCACTAATTGCAATGTTTTGCCAATGTTTGAGCTTTTTGTCTAATCGTGGGCCTTTGAGTTTGACTTCGCAAAATTCACTGGTAATGGGCTGTATGGTTTTAATCCCAAGCTCGGTGGATTTTTGAACTGTGTAATCCATGCGTTCACCTTTGCTCAAGCTTTGAATCAGCGTAATGTCTAATAAAGATTGAGGAACTGGAACAATTTCTTTTTTTAAAGTTATCACCAATTGTTTTTTATTGATGGCGATAATTTCTGCAAAATATTCTTTTTGAAGTTGGTTAAATACCTTGATTTCTAGTCCGGCTTTTAGCCGCAAAACATTACGTAAATAATGAAGTTTATCGCCTTCAATGTTAACTTGTTCACCAACAGTTGAATTAAAAGGATAGTAAATTCTGTGCATTCTCATGAAATGTATTCTAAATTTAATGTAAGTCGTTGGCAATTTGATTATAATTAAATTATGAAATTTCCTTTGTTTTACAAAATTATTTTAATCACATCAGTTCTGAGTGCTTGTGCACCTGCCAATTATGTGTATGTCAAACCCAATGGAGTTGATGCCCATAAAATTGATGATGTAGTGGTGATGGTTGAGTACTTGAATGTTAAAGAAGGGTTTGATTCATACTGGGATTTTAATGAGAATATAAACCTTGAAAATCAAGATGAACTGTATAACATGGCCGTTCAAATGCTGACTGAAAAGGGTTATGGTGTTTCTGATAAAAGCTTAAAAACAAGTGGGTTTGTTGTTGATCGTAATTTTTTATTAGACCATTTTTTGGATAGGAAAAAACAAAAACAACTCATATCTCCTCCTTATATTATCCGCAGTGTCAATTTGCAAGATGAAAACATTCAAGGATTTGAGTTTTTATTGGCCGAACTCAATAGCCCAATGAGTGCTGTTATGACAGATCTTAGAGCTTATGTTAATAACAATTATAAACAGCAAATGGATAGCATTGATATAAACCCTCAATCTGCAGTTTTAATAATACAAGTCTATAAACCTCGAAAAGCCATGTTACCAAATATTGAATTTGCAGTCACTTCATCTGATTGGGATACTCATGTGGATTTTGGCTCTATTCAACCTGCGTCAATCAGTGTTGCATATTTGATTCATAAAGGCAGTGGCGATGTATTGTGGTCGAATAAATCTAGTTACATCAATACTAAAAAACCACAAAAGTTTTTTGCTGAATTGCCAAAAAGATAAATATCAAAAATTTATAAATAAGACTGATAATTATTAGTTTAACATTACTAAGTCTCATTTTAGAAAATACAAATACCATGATAGTGTGTGTTATTTCTATTTCGGTAAATGGGATAATCGGTTATAATTGATTTTTTAATTGCTTTAATAACAAATGAATTCAACCAAAAAACAAGGCTTTACCTTAATCGAAATCTTAATTGTTGTGGTTATATTGAGCATATTAGCCATTGCTGTTGTTCCACAATTTCTTGATGAACCGGGAAAGGCACGTGTTGCCAGTGCAAGAGTTGATATTAAAAGTTTAAAGACAGCATTGAGTATGTATAAATTGGACAATTTCAATTACCCTTCTACATCACAAGGTTTACAAGCTTTAGTCAATAGACCTGGCGGTGATCCTGAAGCAAAAAATTGGAAGCCAGGAGGTTATATCGAACGCATGATTAAAGATCCTTGGGGCAATAATTATCAATATTTGAATCCTGGTAACCACGGTGAAGTGGACATATATTCGATGGGAGCTGATGGGCAACCTGGTGGTGAAGGAGACAATGCCGACGTTGGTAATTGGTGATCTAGTTAGTCATGACTAACAAAAACACCACTGGATTTACATTAATTGAAATTCTGGTCGTGGTGGTAATCGTATCAATATTATCTGTTTTGGGTGTTCAAATGTTATCCTCAGGATCGGTAGAAAGAAATTTACAGCAACACGGCAGGATTTTACAATCATCGATTGAATATTCTTGTGATCAAGCGACATTACAAAATATTCCCTATGGTATAAAGTTTTTTCAGAGTGGATATCTTTTCGCTTATTTTCATAACCAACAATGGTTAGATGTCATTGCAGTTGAATCACTCAATTTTAAAGAATTGGACGATGGCAGTATTCTGGACTTATATATAGAAGGAGAATCAGTTGTCTTACCTGAAGAGGCTGATGATATTCCACAAATAATGTGTGACAGCAGCGGTCAAATCACTGCATTTGAGTTATATATTTCAGATGCAACAGATGCCCATCACTATCTATTAAAAACCCTTGATTTTTGGAACCTAGACGGACAATGGAAAAATGACAAAGAATCATAAATCAACAGGTTTTACCTTGCTTGAAGTCATTGTTAGTTTGGTCATTTTGACAGTGGCTTTAACCGCCATAATTTCAGTGGGCTCTACACGTGCAGAAACACTATTGGAATTGCGTGAAAAAAACCGTGCTTTATTGGTTGCTAACAATGTTTTAGAAAAGTATTATATTGAGCCAATTAAGGTTGGTGTGATTGATGGAAAACAAGAAAATGGTCAACATGATTGGAATTGGCAATTATCTGTCTCAGAAACAAATAATGAGCACATCTATCGCATGGATGTCAAAGTCAGCAAAGATGAAGATTTCGAGTATTCATCTGCACAATTAGTGGGATTTAAATGGCACTGAATAAGGCATATCAATATGGCATGACGCTACTAGAACTCCTGGTGGCCATGACTTTAATGGTGGTTATTTCAGCTTTATCTTATGCCAGTTTGAATGGTTTAATAGATGCCAAAACACACACAGATAAAGTGGCAAAGGCAGTTCGTATTGAATTACTTACATCACAGCAATTATACAAAGACATTCATGGGTTAATCAACCGCAAGGCCAGAGATGAATTGGGCACTATATCCAATGCCGTTGTTGGTAAATTTACGTCTATTCAATTTAACCGAAATGGACATGCTAATCCACTCAACCAGCTCCGTTCTGATTTACAAAGAATACAATGGTTCGTCAGAGATAATGTTCTTTATAGGCGGTCTTTAAATATGTTGGATATTGGCAGTTTTCCACAATGGAATGAAAGAAAATACCTAGAAAATGTCGATTCATTAAATATCAGTTATACCAACTCTGTGGACCAGGAGTCACGGTTTTGGCCTGTGGAAAACAACCAAATGTCATTAAAATTCATCCAATTTACCATTATCATGCAAGATGAGACAGTGTTCAAATATTTACTGGCACCAAAGATATGAGTCTAAAACAACACAAAGGCAAACAAAAAGGCGTGGCATTGTTTATGACGCTTTTGGTCGTCACCATTGCCACCTTGTTGGCCACAGAAATTTGGTTTAATAACACAATTGATATTTCTCGACAATCCAATAATAGGTCAGCCTATCAAGCCAATCATTATGCCAATGGCATGGCATTGTGGGCAAGAGATGTGTTGCGCATTGATTATGAAGAAACCCAAGCATTTGATAACCGGGGTGAAGTCTGGAACCAACCCATAGCAGGAATACAATTAGAAGACGCTGTATTATCTGGTCGCTTAAGGGCAATGGACAGTAAGTTTAATTTAAATAATTTGGTAATAAACGGTGCAATTGATGCTCCTAGCTTGGCGTACTTTGAAAGAATATTAAAAAACCTTGAGATGGATTTGAGTTTGGCAGATAAAATTATTGATTGGATGGACAGTGATCAATTGCCCATGCCACAAGGGGCTGAAGACATCACTTATTTGTCAAGATCTCCATCGTATAGAACAGCTGGACAGAATTTTGTACACATCAGCGAATTGAAATTGATAGATGGAGTTAATGAAGAAATTTTTCAACGTCTAAAATCTTATGTGACTGTTTTACCAATAAATTCAGAAAATCCGACAAAAATTAATATTAATTTAGCTTCTTCATTGTTGCTAAAGTCATTGGATGATCGAATTTCGAGTAAAGATGCATTGATATTATACCGAGATGGCAATGCTTCAAATTTAACCCTGGATGACTTTTTTAGACAAGATACTATACAATATTATAATTTAGATACTGAACCATTGCGTAAATTAATAAGCACACAAAGTCGCTGGTACCAAGCCCAAGTCACAGTAAAAATGGACAATGCGGTATTTCAAAAATACGCTTTGATTTATCGTCCAGGGGCATTGTCAGTCATCAAGCAGTGGTCAGAAACATCTTATCATTAAATTGGTTTTACCATCCACTACAGTATTAGCAATGGTTTTTAAAACTCAAATCTGGCACCCAAATTAAGCGTACCTCTATCAAATCCATCCCAACCAAATACTTCAGCGTATTGGATAAAGGCTTGTTTGCCATTGGAACTGACATAGGTTAATCCCAAGTTTGCAGAACTATAGTCTGCATCATTGAATTCTGTAGAAACTTCAAAAAATTCACCAGGGGGCATTCCAGAAATTCTCATTAAAATAAAATCATCGCCATTTTGGTTTTCATGGATAAATTGGTATCCAACAGAAGGAATCAGCACACCATTACTGAGACTGATGGCTTTATTTGCTTGAAATCCAAGTGTGAATCGTGTGGTTTTAAAGTTTTGTTCGCTAAAACCTACATTCCATGCACCAGCTTGTGTTTCTACAAAGGCATCAACCTGTGTCTTGGAATACTCTAAACTGGCTGATGGTGTGAACTGCCATCCATTATTGTTGCTAAACTGATAGCCTGTAGAAATAATAAATGATTGTTGGGTGCCATCGGTTTCACCAATGGCTACTTGGTCGGTTTGATTGCCATTGATGTTGAAATTAATTATTCTGGTTTGATCAAACTCTGGGCGACCATAACTTGCGCGAGCATCTACATAAAAATCTGTATTAATATTAAATGAACCATATGCTGAAAAAGTCATGGCAGTGGATTGCATTTGAGCATCTTGACCTACATTTGAATCAAAATCAGCGTAACCAATGGCCACACCAGCCACTGTTTTTGAGTTGAATCTATAATCAACTCCCGCTGTGACACCATTGGTATCAAAATCAAAGCCTTCATCACTTGCATCAGCATAGGCATAATCCCCCGATGAAATTTGACCATTAATAAAGAATCCCCAAGGAGAATCAAGTATCCCTTTACTAGATTCATCATCTAAATATGTCAATAAACTCAATGGGATATTACCATCAGAACTTTCAATATTAAGTCCTGCTATGCTATTGCCAACTCCCGCTCTTACTTGTGCCATTCTTGATGCTATATTGGCTTGTTGTGTAGATATGATTTCTACAGATGTTCTTGCAGATTGAACCACTTCTCTTGGTCTTAATCTTCTTAATACTCTTTTTACTATGGCACCATTCCCGTTTAATGCAGCCAAAAACAAATCATCACAATTACCAGCCATACCGGTAAAATAGTTTTCTTCGGTACCACAATAAGCGGCCAACGCTCTGACCATCTGATTTAACCGCGGCCCTGATGCCCCAAGAGCACTTAATAAGGCTTGAGCGTATTGTTCTTGAGTGGGTATTTCGGGATCATCTCCAGCATTGGTGTTGGTTAATATAGTCGTGAAAATGACAAATAATACGATTTTTATTTTCATAGTGGTAACTCCCTAAGTCTGGCAATTTTTACAAATTATATACCAATAATATGATAATAATAGATAAATGTTATGCAATTGTTAACAATGTGGGCAATTATTGCAGGCACAATACTGTTGTATTTATAGGTCAACCATACATAAATTAACGAAGCTAAGATTAATATAGGTATTTGATTAATGTCATAATGAACTAATGCAAAAGCAACAGAGAGCAATATAGCAGACATGTATTTATTCATGTATTGATTGAATGTTTGAAGAATTATTCCTCTAAATAACATCTCTTCAATGATTGGGACAATAATTACTGTATTAAAAAACACTAACATTAAATAAGGATTTCTCTCATGCCATGTTAATGCTTTAACTTTTAAATCAGTCTCTAATATTAAAGTTTGATACAGATTATCACTTCCCCAAATTAAGAAAGCGATAAGTATTGAAATAAACATAGATTTCATTGTTGTCGATTGAAATCCAATGTATTTATGAATCATAAACACATTTTTAGTATTGAATATCATGGCGGTTGAAATCAGCATGGTGAAATACGTTATTAAAAATATGTAAAATGTCGCATTAGGATAAGGATCTGGAATGACATGAGCAAAAATCCATAACAAGCCAACTCCTGATAAAAGCACAGATGTTATAATAAGCAACAGATGATGGAATTTATATTTATTCAATTTAATTTATTTATTTGCGACCTTTGCTCATCTCTGTAGTCTTATACATAACAAACAAGAAAAATACACATATATTTTGAGCCATTTTAACCTACAAATTGATGATTTTACTTTTAAAGCTGCCTGTAAAAATAAAACAGCGGCACAGAAAAGAATATATGAACTGTTCTCAACGGCTGTTTATAACTTGGTGTTTAGGATAACACACAATAAATCTGATGCACTAGACATATCTCAAGATGTATTTATAAAAGTATTTACTAAAATCAATCAAAATAAGTCTCAAGAATCGTTGGGTTTTTGGATCAGAAAAATATCAATTAATACAACTTTTAGTTTTTTAAAGAAAAACGCGCACCTGATCACTAATGTTGATTTTAAAGAAAAAATTATTGACACAGATATGAATGAAACATTGTCAAGTTTAGAATTTGCACTAAGTAAAATTCCAGCCATTTCTCGATCAGTATTATGGTTATTTGAAGTCGAAGGCTTAAGTCACCACGAGATAGCTGAATTACATGGTAAAACAGTGAGTTTTTCTAAAACACATTTATCAAGAGCCAAACAAGTGGCTCAAAAATACCTCACAAAAAAAGGCGGCGGTTATGAAGCCGTAGAAAAATAACATGAATGAAAATATGAATAATTTATCACAACAATTACAACAAATGCCACAAGCAGAAATGCCGATGGATGTTTTTCCAGAGATCCAACGAGAATTACATAAAGATAAGTTTGTAAGAAAGCACAAAGTCATTTCTGCATTTTCAATGATTGCTGTCATGGCTATAAGCGCCATGTTTTTTATGCAAAGAAATAACCTTGATGAAAAAGACCTTTTGATACAAGAACTTGTGAGTAGAACTGTACAACTTGAACAATTGTTGGTGGCTGAAACGCCAACTTACTCTCCACCAGGCTCAATGATTACTGAAAGAATAGTCAATATAGAGAGTTATTTGGCGAAATTAGATATTAACATACAACAAACACGTGACAAACAAAGAAAGTCACAACTTATGGCAGCGAAAATAGATTTATTGGGTGATTTGGTGTTATTGCAACGTAAGATTAACCAAAAACCAGATTACCAAAAAATTAAACCCTATATAATTTAACAACAAAGGAAATTATCATGAAAACAAAACTAATCATTATGATCTCATTATTGAACTGGGCATTTATTGCCAGTGCTGAAGAGAAAACAATCACAAAATCTGAAACAATAGAAATTTCTGTTGATTCTGATAGCGGTGATATCACAAAGAAAATAATAGTTAATGGCAAAGAACTCAGTGCAGATGAAATTGCTGAATTCGAAGCCAGTGGCAAAATGAAAACGATTCATATGGGTCACGGCGATGGTGAAGGCCATAAAGTGATGGTGATAAAAGGCGATGGCTCACATCATACAAGTATGAATAAACAAGTCAGAGTCATTAAAAAACACACAGATAATGGTGATGATGAAGATATACAGGTATTTATTGAAAAAGATGGTGATACAACTGTAGAAAAAATCTTAGTTAATGGCAAAGAATTAACAGATGAAGAAATTGAAGAATTTAAAGCCAGTGGTAAAATGAAAGTGATTCATTTAGATTCTGATATGGATTTTGATTCTGAATTGCATGAAATCGAGGGCCATAAAGTGATGGTTTTTAAATCAGACTCTGAATTTGGTGAGGATGTTAATGTTGAAGTTATTATGGATAAATTGAGTGACATAGAAGGTTTGCACCTTGATGATTCAACAGTCCAAGAGTGGATATCAGAAGATGGGAAAAACATTAAAATCATTAAAAAAGGAGTATTCGCAGTAGATGATGGCAGTGCCAGTTTAGGATTTGTGGCCGCTGTTGAAAATGATGGATGGCACCTATCTAAAATAATGGAGAAAAGTGGCGCGAAAGATGCAGGTATTCTAGAGGGTGACATAGTGACAAATATCGGTGGAACAGATCTTACCAGCAACTCAGATTCAGGCAAATTTAATGTCCATGCATTACCTAAGTTTGAAGAGGGTGAGATGGTTAAAGTAACACTTATGCGTGATGGTCAACCCATAACTTTCGATGTACAAGCGAGAATGCTGGATAAATCTGCATTGACTGTTGATTTGCTATCAAAAGGTGGAGAACACAATGAATGGATTGAAAAACTGCATGAAGATGGTGGTGTGTCAAAAAACATTAAAGTGATGGTCATTGATACAATTGAAGAAAATCAAGAATAGTCTAATACCAGACTAGTGAAATATATATTGATTTAATACTTAGGACATTATTATGAAAACAAAAATACTCATTATGATTGCATTGTTAAACTGGGCATTTATTGCCAGTGCTGATGATAAATCTAACTCAAAATCTGAAACAATTGAAGTTTCTGTCGATTCAGATAATGGTGATATTACAAAAAAAGTTATAGTTAATGGCAAGGAACTCAGTGCTGAAGAACTTGTTGAGTTTGAAGCCAGTGGCAAAATGAAGGTCATACACATCGATTCTGATAAAGCGAATTCAGTCGGTCATAAAATGATGTTTGTTAATTCCGACTCTGAACATGATGCGGACATAGATTTTGAAGTTATTATGGAGAAAGTAGATGATTTAAAAGGCTTGCACAAAGATAATTCAATAACACAAGAGTGGATAACAGAAGATGGTAAAAACATAAAGATAGTTAAAAAAGGATTGTTTTCAGTTGACGATAACAGTGCCAGTTTGGGTTTTGTGGCTAATATTGAAGATGATGGCTGGCATTTATCAAAAGTCATGGATGAAAGTGGTGCAAAAGATGTGGGTATTTTAGAAGGTGATATCGTGACAAGCATTGCAGGTATGAACCTGACCAAAGATCCAGATTCAGAAAGGTTAGAAGTTCACTCTTTGCCAAAATTTGAAGATGGAGAAATTGTTAAAGTTGAGCTTAAACGTGATGGTCAGCCCATTTCGTTTGATGTGCCAGCAAGGATGCTGGATAAATCTTCATTGACAGTTGATTTGTTGTCTAAAGGCGGTGAACATTTTGAATGGATTGAAAAGTTTGAAGCGGGCGGAGAATTTTCATCCAATGTTAAAGTCATGTTATTCGATGGAAAAGATGGTCAGTTTAAATTAAATGAAGAAGACATACACATGGTATTTCCGGATAAAATTGGAAAAATGAACTTCTTTATATCAGATGGTCAGAGTACTTCTAAATTATTAGGCAAGCACCATGAAATGAGTTCTTTGAGTGATGGTTTAGGCAAATACTTTAATACCAAAGGTGGCGTTTTGGTTCTGCACGTAGATGATACCAACGTTTTTAATTTAAAGGACGGTGATGTTATTAAGACAATTAACAACAACAAAGTCGATTCTCCTAAAGATGTCGTTAAGCAATTAATCAATGCTGATGATCAAGAAAAGATTAAGATGCAAGTGGTGAGAAATAAAAAAAGCAAAACATTAAAATATGAAAAATAGCTTGAATTAAATCATTCTAAAAGATAATATACGCAACCTCGAAATCTTCCTCAGGATTTCGGGGTTTTTTTACATCTTAAAGAATGATCATTTCATTAAGGGCTCGTAGCTCAGGGGGAGAGCACCTCGTTGACATCGAGGGGGTCGGCAGTTCGATCCTGCCCGAGCCCACGAGACAGGCAGAAATCTCGTATGCCGTCTTCTGCTTGAAAAA